>JANMAW010000447.1:0-2536 GCA_031360005.1 Rhizobacter sp. | reverse complement strand
ATCACGGTGGTCGGCTGCATCGCGCACGCGCCGGCATCGACGACCGCCTGTACGAGCTTCTGGAAGCGGTCGCGGATCGCGTGCGGCTCGTTCATCGGCTCGGTCTCACCGGGCGCGATCAGCGTCGTCGCGAGCAGCGGCTGGCCGAGCAGGTCGAGCAGCGCCTGCGTCACCGCGTGTTCGGGCACGCGCAACCCGATGGTGCGGCGCGACGGGTGCGAGACGCGCCGCGGCACCTCCTTGGTCGCTTCGAGGATGAACGTGAACGGCCCCGGCGTGCCGAGCTTGAGCAGCCGGTACTGCTTGTTGTCGACGCGCGCGTAGCTCGCCAGTTCGCTGAGATCGCGGCACAGCAGCGTCAGATGGTGCTTGTCATCGACGCCGCGGATGCGTCGCAGGTTCTCGGCGGCGGCCTTGTCGTCGAGGTGGCAGACCAGCGCGTAGCTCGAGTCGGTCGGGATCGCCGCGATGCCGCCGCCATGCAGGATCTGCGCGGCCTGTTTCAGCAGCCGGATCTGCGGGTTCTCGGGGTGGACTTCGAAGTACTGCGACACCCGCGCATTGTCGGTGCGCCGCCAGCGGCGTCGTCAGGCCGGCCGGTGGACGCGCGACTCGAGTGCCGTCCACACCGGCGTCAGTTTGGCCGGCAGCGCGGGCAGCGCGCCGAGGTCCATGTGACTCTCGGAAGGGCTGTGGAAGTCGCTGCCGCGCGACGCGAGCAGGCCGAACTCGAGCGCGGTCTCGGTGTAGCGCAGCGCATCCGCCGAGCTGTGGCTGCCGGTCACGACCTCGACGCCGCGCCCGCCGTGCGCCTTGAATTCGGTGAACAGCGCGTATTCCTCGTTCGCCGTGTATTTGTAGCGCGCCGGGTGCGCGATCACCGCGAGGCCGCCGGCATCGACGATCCACGTGACGGCGTTGCGCAGGCTCGCCCAGCGGTGCGGCACGAAGCCCGGCTTGCCCTCAACCAGGTACTTGCGGAACACCTCCTGCGTGTCGGCGCAGACCTTGCTCTCGACCATATAGCGCGCGAAGTGGGTGCGCGAGATCAGTTCCGGGTTGCTCACGTATTTCAGCGCGCCTTCGTACGCGCCGCGGATGCCGACCTTGGCCAGGCCGTCGGACATTTCCATCGCGCGCTCTCGGCGCCCGCCCCGGGTTGCAGACAGGCCGGCCTTCAGCGCGGCATCGTCGGCATCGAAGCCGAGGCCGACGATGTGCACCGTCACGTCGGCGAAGGTCACCGAAATCTCGGTGCCGGTCAGGTAGGGCAGGCCGAGTGCCAGCGCGGCGTCGCGCGCCCGGTGCTGGCCGCCGATCTCGTCGTGATCGGTCAGCGCCCACAACTCGACGCCATTCGCCTTGGCCCGGGCCGCGAGGGCCTCGGGTTCGAGGGTGCCGTCGGAGACGACCGAATGGCAGTGCAGGTCAGCGTTCAGCGTCGTGTTCATCCAGCTCGCAGGAAAGTCGACTCGCCCGATTGTAGGGACGCGGCCCGTGCAGTTGTTCGATCGAAGTCGATGCAGCGCGCCCGTTTCTCACACCCGCAATGTCTCAATCGGCGCCCTCGACCACCATCTGGACCCGTTCGCGCCCGTTGTACTCGTCCAGGCAGAGCCGGTAGGCGAGGCGCAGCCGCGCCGGCACCGGCTCGATGTGGCCGAACCAGATCGCATCGCGCAGCGCGCCGCGAGCTTCACCGACGAAGCGCACCGACAGCTTCAGGTGCTTCTCTCCGACCAGCCGCTGCGCGACGACCTCGACCTCGTCGACGAACACCGGCGGCTCGAAGGCCTGGCCCCAGACCTGCGCATCGAGCGATCGCACCGTCTGCGCATTGAAGTGCTCGAGCCCGAGCGGACCGTCGCTGAGCAGCGTTCGCGAGAGCGTCGCGGCGTCGAGCCACTCGAGTGCGATCTGCTGGAACGCGCGATCGAAGCTGCCGAAGTGCCGGGCCTCGATCGTGCAGCCGGCCGCCATCGCGTGCCCGCCGAATCGCAGCAGCACCTCGGGGTGGCGCTTGCTCAGCAGGTCGAGCGCGTCGCGCAGGTGAAATCCGGCGATCGAGCGGCCCGAGCCCTTCAGCAGCCCGTCCTGCCCGCGCGCGAACACGAAGGTCGGCCGGTGCACCCGGTCCTTCAGGCGCGACGCGACGATGCCGACCACGCCTTCGTGAAAACTTTCGTCGAAGATCGCCAGCGCACTTGGCGTGCTTTCGCCTTTCTCGCCCGGCGCACCTTCGATGCGTTCGCGAGGCGCGCAGCCGACAGTTCGGTCGGGCGTGCATTCGATGCTTCCGCCCGTCGCGCGGCTCGTGCGTTCGCCCTCAGCCAGCATCAACGCTTCGAGCATCGCCTCGGCCTGCTCGCGCATGCCGGCCTCGACATCGCGACGTTCGCGGTTGATCGCATCGAGCGTCTTCGCGAGCTCGGCGGCGCGCGCCGGGTCGTCGGTCAGCAGGCATTCGATGCCGAGCGTCATGTCCGACAGGCGCCCGGCGGCGTTGATGCGCGGCCCGAGCGCGAAGCCGAAATCG
>JANMAW010000425.1:0-1577 GCA_031360005.1 Rhizobacter sp. | reverse complement strand
GCGTCGAGACCGCGCGCCTCGAGCGTGCGCGGCACCAGCGCCATGCGCGCAGTGACGTCGTGCGCGGTGCGGTGCGCCATCATCCACAGGCCGTCGTGGGCGTCGAGGCTGCCGTAGTCGCATCCGAGCGTCAGCAGGTGCTCGCGCAACAGCGTGAAGTGCAGTGCTTCTTCGCCCGCGACGCGCAGCCAGTCACGGTAATAGGCGACCGGCATGCCCGCAAAACGCCACGCCGCATCGAGCGCCAGGTTGATCGCGTTGAACTCGATGTGGGTGACGGCATGCAGCAATGCGGCCCGGCCTTCGAGCGTGAACGGCGAGCGTTTCGGAACGTCCTTGGGTGGCACCAGGCGGGGCCGGGCAGGACGCCCGGGCAGCGGGTCGGGCGTACCGAATTGCGCGGCCGGATCGATTGCGGATTCTTCGAGTCCGGCGAACAGTTCGCGCGCCTGCGCGGCCTTCGCGATCGGGTCGCCGAGGCACAGGATCTCGAGGGCGCGCTGTCTCGGGTTCATGCCTTGACGTGAACGACAAGCGGTGGCGCCACGATGAAATCGGCGATGGGCTCCAGCACGAGTTCCGGGAAGCTCTCCGAAACGGCGGCGCGCATCTGCTGTGCTGCCGCCGCGTCGACCGGCTCTTTGGAAAACGCGTCGTCGCGCGCCTGTGCGCTGGGCCATTGGGCATAGCTGTACCAGATTCCGTCGGCCCCGCGGTGCAGCCGGGAGCCGAGCGAGCCGCGATGCTCTCGAAGGAGCTCCGAGATGCGTGACCAGGCCGCGATGAACGATTCCTCCTTCCCGGGCTGAAGGCGCCATCGGTAAAGCACGGCAAAGCCGGGAACGCTTGAATGCATGTGGCGTGGCCTCGGGTCGAACGATGATCCCCTCACCCTAGAATTGTGCCCTCCAACCCGCTGGTGAAGCTCATGGCCCTCTATCGACTCGACGACCACACCCCACGCGTCGCGGCCACCGCCTGGGTCGCCGACAGCGCGCAGGTGATCGGCAACGTCGAGCTCGCCGAAGACGCGAGCGTGTGGTTCGGTGTCATCCTGCGCGGCGACTCCGATCTGCTGCGAATCGGCAGGGGCTCGAATGTGCAGGACGGCAGCGTGATCCATGCCGACCCCGGCTTCCCCGTCACGCTGGGCGAGAACGTGTCGGTGGGGCACCAGGTGATGCTGCACGGATGCACCGTCGGCGACGGCTCGCTGATCGGCATCCAGGCGGTCGTGCTCAACGGCGCGAAGATCGGCAGGAACTGCCTGGTCGGCGCCGGCGCGCTGGTCACCGAAGGCAAGGAGTTCCCCGACGGCTCGATGATCCTGGGCGCGCCGGCCAAGGTGGTGAAGCAGCTCACGCCCGACCAGATCGAAGGCCTGCAGCAGACCGCGAAGCACTATGTGCAAAACGCGCTGCGCTTCAAGGCCGGGCTGAAGAAGATGACGTGAGCGAACTGCACAAGTTCATCTTCGAAGACCTGCCGGTGCGCGGCATGCTGGTGCGCCTGACCGACAGCTGGCAGGAGGTGCTGGCGCGCCGCAGCCAGGCCGGCGACGCGTTCCCGGCGCCGGT
>JANMAW010000412.1:0-3430 GCA_031360005.1 Rhizobacter sp. | reverse complement strand
CTCGATCGAGAAGTCGTTTTCGTTCAAGGATTTCCTCGAGACCGTCGCGTTCGTCAATGCACTCGCGTGGATCTGCAACACCGAGGACCACCACCCCGAACTGGCGGTGAGTTACAGCCGCTGCGTCGTGCGATTCAACACGCACGCGGTCGGCGGCATCTCGATCAACGACTTCATCTGCGCGGCAAAGGCCGACGCGCTGGTGGCGTTCGTTGCCTGAGCCCACAGCTTCGCCGCTGAGCGGGTCGGCCTTGCGTTGAGCAAGAGCGTCACGCTCGATGTCGGGTTGGTCGTGGCAGGGCACGGCCGCCACTACATCGTCGAAACACCGGAAGGCGCGAGGCTCACATGCCACCCGCGCGGCAAGAAGAGCGATTGCGTCGTCGGCGATCGCGTGCGCTGGCAGGCCTCGGGCGATGAAGGCGTGATCGAACACGTGGAGCCGCGCCGCAACCTGCTGTTCCGGCAAGACGAGTGGAAGACCAAGTCGTTCGCCGCCAACCTCGACCAGTTGATCGTTCTGGTGGCCGCCGAGCCGGTGTTCAGCGAATCCCAACTCGCGCGCGCGCTGATCGCGGCCGAGAGTGCAGGTATCCCGGCCCACATCGTGCTCAACAAGGCCGACCTGCCCTCGATTGCGGCGGCGCGGGAGCGCCTGCTGCCCTACACGGCGATGGGCGCGGTCGTGGTCGAAGTGGCACTGAAGACCCACCAGGCCGACGCCCGCGAACGACTGAACCCGCTGCTCGACGGCAAGGCGTCGCTGGTGCTGGGGCCGAGCGGCACCGGCAAGAGCACGCTGATCAACCTGTTGGCTCCCGACGCGAAAGCGCAGGTCGGCGAGATCTCGCAGGCCCTCAATTCGGGCCGGCACACGACGACGACGACCCAGTGGTACTGGATCGACGCCGCGCAGCGTCGCAGCGCGCTGATCGACTCGCCGGGCTTCCAGGAGTTCGGCCTGCGCCAGATCGACGCGCAGCAACTGCCGGCGCTGATGCCGGACTTTCGGACGCACGCCAAGCAATGCCGGTTCTACAACTGCACCCACCTGCACGAGCCCGACTGCGGCGTTCGTGCGGCGCTGGAGCGCGGTGAGATCAGCGAGGCGCGCTACCGGATCTACGGCGAAATATTGGCGGAGCTGGTAACGCGGCGTTGACAGCGTGCGCCGCGGCCGCTGCTGCCCTATCCGATGAGGTTCGCCAGCGACAGCAATGCCAGCAGCAGCATCCACAGCACCACCGAGCGCCACACCAGACCGACGACACTGCGCAGGTGGCCGAGCACCGGCGGCTGCCCGGTGGTCGAGCCCTCAGCGAACATCGCGTCGGGCTCCGCACCGGCATCGAAGGTCTTGGAGCGATCCGGCGTGACCCCCGGCGCCGCGATCCCGCCGAGCTGCACACCCACCGCGCCCGCGGCCGCGGCGAGGATGATGCCCTCGCCGGGGTGCTTCCAGAGCCAGGCGTCGCGGCGCCAGCAGTTCACCGCTTCCTCGAAGTTGCCGACGACGGCGAAGCCGAACGCGGTGAGTCGCGCGGGCACATGATCGAGCAGATTGAACAGGCGCTGCGACAGCTCGAGCAGCCGCGCGTTCACCGGCGCGTCGATGGTGCGGCTCTTGAAGGCCCAGTAGCGGCTCGCGTACTCGGCCATTCGGTACAGCACCGCACCGGCCGGGCCGAAGCCGAAAGACGACAACAGCACGAACCAGAAAAACACCCCGAACACATGGCGATGTGCAGCGAGCAGCGAATGCTCGATCACGTGCCGCAGCAGCTCGGTGCGCGGCAACTCGCTCGCATCCAGATGGCGCCACTCGGACAACAGCTGGCGCGCCTGGGCTTCGTCACCGCGGTCGAGCGCGTCGCGGATGTCGGTGAAATAGTGGCTGAACTGCCGAAAGCCGAGCGTGAGGTACAGCACCGCCACGTCCCATAGCAGCGCCAGCAGCACATTGACGTGCGCGAACGCGGCATGCGCGCCCCATGCGACCAGCGCCGGCACGACGGCGGTGACGCACCACACGACCCAGGCATGGTGGTCGCGGCCGGCGTCGAAGTTGCGGCCCGTCCAGCGCATCCAGCTCGTCAACGAATCGTGCACGACGTTGCCGCGCGGCAATGGCTTGAGTTGCTCGATCATCAGCGCGAACAGAACGGCGAAGAAGCTCATGCGCTTCGATGATACCGATGCCCCGTGCGCGTCATGCCACCAAGAAGCGATACAGGTTTCGCAGCATCGCCGCGGTCGCGCCCCAGATGAAATACCGTCGCGGCTGGCCCTGCTCGTCCGATCCGTCCCACGGCATCGACAAAAACTCGCGCTGCAAGCCAGCGACTTCGATCGAATGACGCCGGTGGTGGGCCGGGTTCATCAGGAACGCCAGCGGCACCTCGAAGACCTCGGCCACCTCGAACGGATCGGCCTGGACCAGAAACCCCGGCCGCACGAACGCGACGACCGGCGTCACGATGAAGCCGGTGCCGGTGGTGTAGGTCGGCAGTGCGCCAAGCACGTCCACATACGTCGGCGCGAGGCCGATCTCTTCGTGCGCCTCGCGCAATGCGGTGGCCGCGGCATCGGGGTCTTCGGGCTCGACGCGGCCGCCCGGGAAGCTGATCTGGCCGGGGTGGTCGGTCAGGTGATCGGTGCGCTGCGTCAGCAGCACGGTGATCTCGTCGCGCGGCACCAGCGCGATCAGCACCGCGGCATGCGCCGGGGTGCGGTCGCTAAAGCGGTTCTCGGCCCTGATCTCGGGCGTCCAGACTGGCGGCGCGATGAAACGCCGGCGCAACGGATCGATCCGCAGTTCAGCCGGCGCCACCGCGGGCAGGTGATCGTCCACGCCAATGACGGGCAAATTCTGCGGATCGAAGCTGAGGGCCATGCGGATTCCGGAATGACACTGGCCGCCCGGTGGGGCGGCCAGTGGCGTCGCGGCCGGTTTCTACCCCGACCGGACGAGGCAGCCCTGAACAAACGGCGGCTCGTCTTCGTCGGCGCGACATCCGGCCGACGCCGGATGCGCAGCCTTCGTCAGCTCAACTTTTCCTTGATGCGCGCTGACTTGCCGGAACGGCTGCGCAGGTAGTAGAGCTTGGCGCGGCGTACATCGCCGCGGCGTTTGACTTCGATCGACGCTATCAGCGGGCTGTACAGCTGAAACGTGCGTTCCACGCCTTCTCCACTGGAGATCTTGCGAACGATGAAGCTCGAGTTCAGGCTGCGGTTGCGCTTCGCGATCACGACGCCTTCGAACGCCTGGACCCGCTTGCGCGTGCCCTCGACGACCTTGACGCTGACAATCACGGTGTCGCCGGGAGCGAACTCGGGAATGGTCTTGTTGAGACGGGTGATTTCTTCCCGCTCGAGGGTCTGGATCAGATCCATGGGTTTGGCTCCAAGTGATCATGCCAACGCGTTG
>JANMAW010000389.1:0-5085 GCA_031360005.1 Rhizobacter sp. | reverse complement strand
GCCCTGCGCGATGTCGTTGCTCTGCTTGTCGTAGGCCACCAGCACGGCGCAGCCCTTGTAGTCGATGCCGTACTCGGTGTTGTCGTAGCCGATGCGCTTGATCGTGTCGCGCGCGACCTGGATGTAGTCGACATGCGCGTTCGTCGTGACCTCGCCCGCGAGCACGACGAGCCCGGTGTTCGTCAGCGTTTCGGCGGCGACGCGCGACAGCGGGTCCTGCCTGAAGATCGCGTCGAGAATGGCATCGGAGATCTGGTCGGCGACCTTGTCGGGGTGGCCTTCAGAGACGGATTCGGATGTGAAAAGGAAATCGTTCGACACTCTTAAACTCCAGTACGTTGCAGGGCCCGCGTTGCCGGCCTGAATCTCTGGAGGAGCGGCGAACGCTTTAGCAGCATTTGTTGAGCGGCACCTCGGTGTCGCCCGGCGCGGCCCATGCATCGCACGGCCCGCGCATCGCCCGCAAGTAGTTCAAATTAACTCGGCGATGGCCGGGATTATAAGAAGATGCCGAGTCTGTTCCGCTGGCTTGCCCGCCGACCGCTGTGGTTTCTGCACGCCGTGGGCGCCGCAATGGGCTGGCTGACGTACTCGGCCTCCGCGTCGTATCGTCGCCGCTTCAACGAAAACGCACGCCTCGCCGGCATCGACCCGGCGGCGACACGGCCGGCGATTGCCGCCGCCGGGCGCATGGTCGCCGAGTTGCCGTTCCTGTGGCTGCGCCCGCCCGATCAGCCGATCCGCCCGCGCCTGGGCTGGGAAGGCCAGCAGTTGGTCGCAACCGCTCTGCGCGCCAAACGCGGCGTCGTACTGCTGACGCCGCACATGGGGAGCTTCGAGGTGACGGCCCAGGCCATCGCGCAGGCGTTCGCGGCCGAGTTCGGGCCGATCACGGTGCTGTACCGGCCGGCACGCAAGCCGATGCTGCGCCGGCTGATGGACGAGTCGCGCGCGCGCCCGGGCGTCGCGACGGCGCCGGCGACGCTCGCCGGCGTGCGCCAGATGCTGCGCGCGCTGCGGCGAGGCGAGGCGGTCGGGCTGCTGCCCGACCAAGTGCCCCCCGAAGGCATGGGCGTGTGGGTGCCGTTCTTCGGCAAGCCGGCCTACACGATGACGCTGGCGGCGCGGCTCGTGCAGCAGACCGGCGCGCTGCCGCTGCTGATATGGGGCGAGCGGCTCGCGCACGGCGCGGGCTACACGGTGCGGGTCAGCGAACTCGGCGAGATGCTGCCGGTCGACGACGCCACTCAGGCAGAATCGGCCGCGATCATCAATCGGGCGATGGAGCGCCTGATCCGGCAGTGTCCGCAGCAGTACTTGTGGGGCTACAACCGTTACAAGACCCCGCGCTCGGCACAACCCGCCGACCGCGCCGGAAAAATCAAAAGGGAATGAAGGTTGGGCGCTCGAATCCTGCTGGCCGCGCTTTGGCTGTTGCATTGGCTGCCACTGGGTGTGCAGGCCTCGTTCGGCCGTGCGGTGGGCCGCTTGCTCTACCCGCTGGCCGGCACGCGCCGCCGCATCGCGCTGCGCAACATCGCGCTGTGCTTCCCGGAGCAAAGCGCGGCGCGACACCAACAGCTCGCACGCACCCACTTTCAGTGGCTGGGCCGCAGCATCCTCGAGCGCGGCGTGCTCTGGTATGCCTCGCCGGCACGCCTGAAACGGCTGATCCATGTCGAAGGCGATGTGCTTCTTGCCGAACGCAGCGAGCGGGCGGTGATGTGGCTGGTGCCGCACTTCATGGCGCTCGACGTGGCCGGCGTCGCGGTGCTGCTGTTCCAGAAGCGCAAGGGCATCTCGATCTACCAGGAGCAGAGCAATCCGGTGATGGACGCCGCGATGCGCCGCGGCCGGCTCCGCCTGGGCAATGCCGAGATCTTCCCGCGCGACGACTCGGCCAAGGCGCTGCTGCGCGCGATCCGCCGCGGCGATGCGTTCTTCAACCTGCCCGACATGGACTTCGGCGCACGCGACGCGGCCTTCGTGCCGTTCTTCGGCATCCCGGCGGCGACGCTGCTCGCACCCTCGCGCCTGGCCCGCGCACTCGATATGCTGGTGCAACCGGTGGTCGCCGAGCTACTGCCGGGCGGCGCGGGCTACCGCGTGCGCTTTCTGCCGCCGTGGACGGCGTTCCCGACCGACGATGCGCTGGCCGACACGGCCGTCATGAATCAATGGATCGAAGCCGAGATTCGCGCCAACCCGGCGCAATACCTTTGGGTGCACAAGCGCTTCAAGACCCGCCCGCCCGGCGATCCGGCGCTTTACTGACGGCGACAGCGCATGTAGTGCGCTGCGGCGAAGGCTCATGTCGCGCGGCGACGTGAAGGCAGTGCAGCCGTCGGCCGAAGCCATAATCGGCCGATGAAGCTGCGGTTCACCAAGATGCAGGGCGCGGGCAACGACTTCGTCGTGCTCGATGCGACGCGGTCGCCGATCGAGCTCAGCGCCGAGCAGTACCGCCGCCTCGGCGACCGGCGCTTCGGCGTCGGCGCCGACCAGGTGCTGCTGGTCGAACGCAGCGACACGCCCGGCGTCGACTTCGGCTACCGCATCTTCAATGGCGGCAGCGGCGACGAGGTCGAGCACTGCGGCAACGGCGCGCGCTGTTTCATGCGCTATGTGCGCGACAAGGGCCTGAGCGACCGGCGCACGTTGCGCGTGCAGACGATCAACAACACGCTCGAGTTGCGCCTGCAGGACGACGACCGCGTCACGGTCGACATGAACGCGCCGGTCTTCGACCTCGCTCGCGTCCCTTTCGACAGCGCCGGGCTGAGCGCGCGCGAGGTCGGCGGCCTGGCGCTGTGGCCGGTCGATGTCGGCGGCGAACGCATCGAGCTGGCCGTGCTGTCGATGGGCAACCCGCACGCGGTGCAGCTCGTGGCCGACGTCGATGCCGCGCCGGTCGCGACGCTTGGGCCGCTGCTCGAGGGCCACCCGCGCTTCCCGCGCCGCGTCAATGCGGGCTTCGTGCAGATCGTGAGCCGCAACCGGATCCGGCTGCGCGTCCACGAGCGCGGCGCCGGCGAAACGCTGGCTTGCGGCACCGGCGCGTGCGCTGCGGTCGTGGCCGGCATCCGGCTCGGCCTGCTCGACGCCCGGGTCGATGTCGATGCGCGCGGCGGCCGGCTGACGATCGAGTGGCCAGGCCGTCATCAGCATGTGCTGATGACGGGCCCGGCCGAGACGGTGTTCGAAGGAGAGATCGATTTATGAGCAGCGAACTGCGAGCAACCCGACCATGACGAGTGCCAGCGGAATCCAGGGCATCACCGAAGCCGACATCGCCAACTACCTCGCGAACACGCCGGCCTTTTTCGAGCGCCACGCCGAGTTGCTGGGGAGCGTGCAGCTCACCAGCCCGCACGGCCAGCGTGCGGTGTCGTTGCAGGAACGGCAGATGGAGATGCTGCGCGACAAGATCCGCGGCCTCGAAGGCAAGATCATCGAGATGATCCGCCACGGCCAGGACAACGTGTCGATCGCCGACCGGCTGCACCGCTGGGCCCGCGCGCTGATGCTGACGCCGCAGCCGGGCGACCTGCCCGACGTGCTGGTGCGCGAGCTGATGCACCAGTTCATGATCCCGCAGGCCGGCGTTCGCGTCTGGGGCGCCGCCGCGGCCTATGCGGCGCTCGATTTCGCGCGGCCGGTCGGCGACGACATGAAGCTCTTCGCCGGCAGCCTGACGCTGCCGTATTGCGGCGTCAACTCGGGCTTCGAGGCGGCGCAATGGCTCGAAGACCCCAGCGCTGCGAAGTCGATGGCGCTGATCCCGTTGCGCCCGTCCACGCCGGACGGCGGCGCCCCCGGCGCCTTCGGCATGCTGGTGCTGGCTTCGCCCGACCCGACACGCTATACCGCCGAGATGGGCACCGAGTTCCTCGCGCGCATCGGCGAGATTGGCAGCGCGGCGCTGTCGCGGGTGCTGCCGGTGTCGCCGGTGCGCGGCTAACCGCGGCGCGCCATGCCTGACCTGGCGCCGGGCGCCGACCCGGTTCTCGCGCCGGACGCGCTCGACGCCGACATCCGGCGCCACCTCGTCCACCTCGAAGTCGAGCGCCGCCTCGCGGCGCGCACGCTGGCGCTGTAAGCGGCTGCATTGGTGCGGCTGCAGGCGTTCGCCGGGGCGCAGCGCCTGCCGCTGCGGGAGGTGCAGGCGCATCACGTGCGCCGCTGGGCCGCAGCCTTGCACGGGCAGGGTCTCGGGCCGCGCAGCATCGCGATCGCGCTCTCGGCCTGGCGCGGCCTTTACCGCTGGCTTGGCCGTGACGGTCTGGTCGCGCTGAACCCGGCCGGGGGGGTACGCGCGCCGAAGGCGGCGAAGCCGCTGCCGAAGGCGCTGTCCGTCGACCAAGCGATGGCGCTGGCCGATGCGCCGCCAGCGGCCGGCCCCGGCGCGCGCGCGAACGCTGTGCTCGACGCGCGCGACCAGTGCATCGTCGAGCTGCTGTACGGCTGCGGCCTGCGCGTCGCCGAACTCGTCGGGCTGGATCTGAAACCCGGCGCCACCGGCTGGATCGATGCCGCGGACGCGAGCGCGCAGGTGCTCGGCAAGGGCAGCAAACGGCGCAGCGTGCCGGTCGGATCGGCGGCCTTGACCGCGCTGCGCCACTGGCTCGAACTGCGCGCGCAACTCGCGCATGTCGACGAGCCGGCGCTGCTCGTCAGCAACCGCGGCACCCGGATCACCGCGAGCCAGGTGCGCTCGCGGCTCAAGCTGCGGGCGCTGCGCGCCGGGCTGCCGACGCACGTTCATCCGCACATGCTGCGGCATTCGTTCGCGACCCACCTGCTGCAATCGAGCGGCGACCTGCGCGCGGTGCAGGAGCTGCTGGGCCACGCCAACATCACGACGACGCAGGTCTACACCAAGCTCGATTTCGGTCACCTCTCGAAGGTGTACGACGCGGCGCACCCGCGCGCCAAGCGCAAGAGCTGAGCGAACCCGGGCCGGGGCCGTTCGATGAAAGTCATCACGCTTCGCCAGGGCAGGGAGCGCTCGCTGCAACGCCGCCACCCGTGGGTGTTCGAGTCCAGCGTCGCGAGCGGCAAGGCCGACGCCGGCGAGACGGTGCG
>JANMAW010000380.1:0-5549 GCA_031360005.1 Rhizobacter sp. | reverse complement strand
CGCTGACGACGGCGTTTCGTTCGCCGATTACATCGGCCGCATGAAAGAGGGCCAGGAGGCGATCTATTACATCACCGCCGACAGTCTCGCGGCGTCCAAGAGCAGCCCGCAGCTCGAGATCTTTCGCAAGAAGGGCATCGAAGTGATGCTGCTGATCGACCGCGTCGACGAGTGGATGCTGAGCCACCTGTACGAGTTCGACGGTAAGCCGCTGCAAAGCGTCGCCAAGGGTTCGGTCGATCTGGGCAAGCTGCAGGACGAGGCGGAAAAAAAGCAGGCCGAAGCGGCCGCCACGGCATTCAAGCCGGTGCTCGACCGCCTGAAGGAAGCACTGAAGGACCGCGCGAGGGATGTTCGGGTGACGACCCGGCTCGTCGATTCACCGGCCTGCCTGGTCGTCGAGGAAGGCGACATGAGCGGCCACCTCGCGCGCTTGCTGAAGCAGGCCGGGCAGAGCGCGCCGAAGTCGCAGCCGACGCTCGAAGTGAACGCCGATCACGCGCTGGTGAAGCGCCTCGAAGGCAGCGCGCATTTCGACGAGCTGGCGAACATCCTGTTCGATCAAGCGCTGCTGGCGGAGGGCGGCCAGCTCGAGGATCCGGCGGCCTACGTGCGGCGCGTCAACGCATTGCTGGTGGCGTGAGGTTCCGGGCGCGCGATTTCGCGCGTCAGGCGGCGCCGCCCAGCGGCGGCTCGGCCATCGCCTTGATCTGCTCGCGCAGCCGGGTCGTCTGCTCGGCCCAGTACGACGGGCTCTCGAACCACGGGAACGCGACCGGGAAGGCCGGGTCGTTCCAGCGCCGCGCGATCCACGCGCTGTGGTGGATCATTCGCAGCGTGCGCAGCGGCTCGATCAGGCGCAGTTCGCGCCGGTCGAAATCCATGAAGCTCTCGTAGCCGTCGAGCACCGCGCCGAGTTGGCGTGTCATCGCAGCACGGTCGCCGGACAGCAGCATCCACAGATCCTGAATGGCCGGCCCCGTCACCGCATCGTCGAGGTCGACGAAGTGCGGGCCGTCGGTCGACCACAGCACATTGCCAAGGTGGCAATCGCCGTGCAGGCGCAGCATGCGTGGCGCGCTATGGCGCTCGAATGCCTCGGTGACGGCTGCGAGGGCGTTCTCAGTGACTTCCCGCCAGCCGGGCTCGGCGTCGGGCGGGATCAGGTCCCGGCTCAAAAGCCAGTCGCGGTTGTCGATGCCGAAGGTATTCGGATCCAGAGTCAGGCGGTATTCGAACGGTTTCACCGCGCCGATCGCATGCATGCGCCCGATGAAGCGGCCCAGCCATTCGAGCGTGCCGGCATCT
This sequence comes from Rhizobacter sp., assembly GCA_031360005.1. GTDB lineage: Bacteria > Pseudomonadota > Gammaproteobacteria > Burkholderiales > Burkholderiaceae_C > LMDS01. The sequence continues at coordinate 4,241 of JANMAW010000380.1, read as the reverse complement.
TCGAGCTCCGGCGCGCGCCCAGCGAGGCGCTCGCTGACGCTGAAGCGATAGGCACCGAGTGCTGTGTCGAGTTGCGCAAGCGTGGGGCCCGCCAACGCGACCCGGTCGGCGAGACGCGATGCGCTGTCTATGCGCAGGGTCCAGGGGGCCGCCACAGGGATCTCGCTGGAAGCGAGTTCGCATGCGAATGCGTGTTCCTCCAGGATCTGCGCATCGTTCCAGCGGCCCGGTCGGTAGAACTTCGTGACGACGACGCGACCGTCTTCCAGGAACACCTGGTACACGCGGTTTTCGTAGGAGTTGAGCTGGATCAGCCGGCCGTCGCCCCTCAGCCCGACAGCATCGAGGGCGTCGAGAACGACGTCGGGCCCGAGCCCGGCGTACGGCGTCTCGGACGGGCTTTCGGTCAGGATTTCGAACGAGTTGCCGGCATGGCTTGTCGGTGTCATGCGCGCATCGTACGCGCCGGTCTACGGCTCACCTCAGCGGTTGGAGGCGTTTGAGATCTTCGGCGTGTCGACCACCACTCCGCCCACCTCGTCGGGCTCAGGGCTGTCCCGCGGAGCGGGCATGTTGTCGGCAACATTGAATGGCGAGGCCGAGGCGCGGCGTTGGGGCGTGCGCAGTGGCATCGGCCCCGACATCGGCGCAAACTCACTGCTGCCGAAACCCTCGCGCGAATCGGGCGCGAAGAACGAATCCTGGAAGACGGTCGAATCTTGCCAAAGCGCAGTGCGCCCGGTGCGGCGCGGCGCGACGGGGTGAGACAGCGTTGCGCGCGCAGCGTTCAGGTTGGAGGCCGTTGCCGGCGCCGGTTGCGGGCCGCGGGCCTGCGAGCTCACGCTGGGTACGAGCAACTGCAATTCAGCGACCGACGGCAACTGATCCACTGGACAACGCAGGTAGCGAACGCGGCACGCGCTGAGAACCGACTGCTTGATCTGCATCACTCGACGCGAGTTGCCACGGTCCGTATCGAGGTCGATGGCGGCGAGCACGCGCCCGTTGGCGCTGCAGATGGCGAACGTCACGTGGCTTGAGCCGAGCAGGTCGAACCAATAACGCACTTCGTTCGGATCGGTCGGCTGGCTGAACCGCACCAGTGGCAGTTTGGACAGCACGATGTGATGGGGCAGCGCTTCGCGGAGTAGCCGATAGACGCGCCGCTCGTCGGTCGAGAATACCGGTCGGGCGGTCAGCGCCCACTCGGTGGGCAGTTCCGCCGATTTGTTCGGCGTGCGTTTGAAGGCCCAAGTGCCGAGAACGACTATCAGCAAAGCGACGGCGGCGATCGCAACAATCCAGGGGAGCGTTTGCATATCGGACAGCGCGGTTCGAAGGGCCGGGTCCACGTCGGTGCGACGAACCTGATATTGGACTGTAACGGATGTGAACCCGTGCGAATGCCCGGCAACATCCCCGACCTGGGGGGGCAGGCGATCCAGGCGTTTGCCACGCTACCGAAAAGCACGCCGCGCGTCACTCTTCGGCGATGGAGGCGGATTTGTTGAGGGAGCTCTTGACGTCACTCAACACTTCAAGGATGCCGTTCACCTTGTGCGCGTTGACCTTGATCCGGTAGTCCAGTTCGGCGGCTTGCTGCTCCACGATCTCACCGACGTGCGACGCGAACGTGTCGGGGGGGAGCTTCAGGAAAGCATCGGACTCGGAACCTTCTCGCACCACCTTCGCCCCCGCGTTGCGGGCGATCTTCAGCATCGCGGTGTTTTCACTCAGCGCGTGAATGAACAGTGTTTCGACGCCACGGTTGCGAGCGTGCAGCATCGCGTGCTCGAACAAACGTCGTCCGAAGCCGCGATTACGTGCCGCCGGCAGCACCGAGACGCCGAACTCGGACATCGCGGGCCGGCCGTTGGTCGATTCGATCCCGGAGTGCGCCAGGTGGGCCATCGCAATCAATTCGAGCCGACGGCTGAAAATTCCGAACACCTCGTCCTGTTCGAAGTCGAGCATGTCGACGTATTTCGAGATCTGAGCGTCCGTTGCGGGATAGCCGAAGCGAAGGTAGCGGTCACTCACATCCAGCGAGAGCAAATGGCTGGTGACGCGCTCGCGATGGCGCGGTCCAAGTGAGCGGATCGGGACCCAGCCCCAGTTGGGCGCGGGTGTACCGGTGCCGAGCGGCTTCGCGGCATCCGGTTCTACGGGTGCCTGGTGAGCCTGTTGGATGCAGGGTGGGGGGGTGTGAGGAATGCCCATCGGATGAGTGTTCCATGTTAGGGGTTAACCCCAGTCTACGCCATTTGCATGAGTGCGGCTCCCTAGATGCTGCACTGCACAAAGCCAAAACCGGATCGTCTGATATAGTTGAAGGCTTTCTCGAATTGTGCCCCCGGGAAAGACAGCGTCGGCCCCAGCCGCACGCTGCGAGAAATGGCTGTGCGAGAGTCCACCGGATCCAAGAAGTGTGACCGAGCGCGGCTGCGATGGGCTGACAAACCAACATTCCTAATTCCATGAAAACCTTCAGCGCCAAACCGGCCGAAGTGACGCATGAGTGGTTTGTGATTGACGCGACCGATAAGGTTCTCGGAAGGGTGGCCAGTGAAGTCGCCCTCCGCTTGCGCGGCAAGCACAAGGCCATTTACACGCCTCACGTCGACACCGGCGACTTCATCGTTATCGTCAACGCCGACAAGATTCGCGTCACCGGCAACAAGGCCAACGACAAGGTCTATTACCGCCACTCGGGCTACCCGGGAGGCATTCACGCGACCAAGTTCAAGGACATGCAGGCCAAGCATCCCGGTCGGGCCATCGAGAAGGCCGTCAAAGGCATGCTCCCGAAGGGTCCGCTCGGCTACGCGATGGTCAAGAAGCTGAAGGTGTATGCCGGTGCCACGCATCCGCACACTGCCCAGCAGCCCAAAGTGCTGGACATCTAAGGAGCGGCAGCAATGATCGGAAATTGGAACTACGGCACCGGCCGCCGCAAATCGTCGGTGGCCCGCGTATTCATCAAGAAGGGCACCGGCCAGATCATCGTCAACGGCAAGACCGTCGACGCGTACTTCGGCCGTCAGACTTCCATCATGGTCGTGCGTCAGCCGCTCGTGCTGACCTCCAATGACGCCGCGTTCGACATCAAGGTCAACGTGCACGGCGGTGGTGAATCGGGCCAGGCCGGCGCGGTGCGTCACGGCATCACCCGTGCGTTGATCGATTACGACGAGGCCTTGAAGCCGCCACTGAAGCATGCAGGTTTCGTGACCCGCGATGCGCGTGAAGTCGAGCGCAAAAAGGTGGGCTTTCACGGTGCGCGCCGACGCAAGCAGTTCAGCAAGCGTTGATCGGATCTTTTTGTGAAACTTGTAAAGGCCGCCTTCGGGCGGCCTTTGTACTTCCGCGGCGATGCCGATATGCATCACTACAATCCCGCCTCTTCCTCGACGAGCCGACCCCCTGATGCGCTTGAAATTGTTGCGTCGCCGACTGTCGATCAGCGCGCCGCGCATGGTCGTTCGCAGTCATCTGCCGTGGCCGCTACGCTGGGGCGTCATCGCATTGACTTTCGGTTTCTCGGCCGCGCTGGCGATGTGGGCCTTCGAGTTCGGCCAAAACATCACCGGGCTGGATCGCCGTTCCGCCGACGAGCTCAAGCAGTTGCGCGTCGAGACCGCGCGGCTGCTGAGCGAGCGTGAGCAAGCGACCTCGGTTGCCAACACCGCCGAAAGCCTGCTGAAGACAGAGAAGACGGTGCAGGAAGGGCTGACACGGCAACTCAGGCTCGCCGAGGCTGAAAACCTCGCACTGAAGAGCGACCTTGGCTTCTTTCAACGATTGTTGCCCGCCGGCGTCGGTGAGAGCCTGATCATCCGTGGCTTGCAGGTGGAATTGCAATCCCCGGGCCACGTGCGCTATCAGTTGCTAGTGATGCAGCCGGGCAAAACGCCGTCCGAGTTCAACGGCCGCTACGAAATCACATTGGTTGGCACGATGGATGGCAAACCGTGGTCTTTCGCGCAACCTGGCGCTGCACAACGCCTGCGCGTGAAGCAATACCTGCGCGTCGAAGGAATGCTCGATCATCCCGCTCAGGCCGTGGTAAAAGCGGCATCAGTCACGGTGATGGACTTGAATGGCGCGGTGAAAGCCAGCTTGACCGTCAAGCCGTGAAAGCCCGCAACAGGCTGCTCACTTGAGAGGTTTCCGATGTTTGGCAAGAAAAAACAACCGCCCATCCGCACGCTGGTCGGTGAGGGCACTTCGATTCACGGCGA
>JANMAW010000375.1:0-5509 GCA_031360005.1 Rhizobacter sp. | reverse complement strand
GCCGGCGCGACCGACGGCTGGAACCTCGCGACCCGGGGCTATGTGCCGCACGCGACACAGCCGCACAGCGCCGAGCAGCCGCAGGCGCAGCGACATTTCGCTTGGTAGCGGCGGCGCTGATCGGGCCCGATCGCTGGCCAGGCCACCGGCGGCTGACCGCGGGGCGCCAGCCGCTGCGCGCCAGCATGGCCTCTGCGCCCGGCCTGGCGCGCGGGTTGCTATATTGGTGCCTCACCGGCCCGCCGACCGCCTGCCGTGCGTGCCGGCTGCGCACTGCAGCAGCATGACCCTGGCGTCGCGTGAGCAGCCACCCGCGAGCAACGGATCCGATTCCTGATGAAACCCAGTTTCAGCCCGCTGCATGCCCTCGCGGCCGCCGCAGTCCTCGTCGGCCTCGGCGCCTGCGGCAGCGGCCCGGCTCCGGCACCGGGCGTCGCCGTCGACCCGACTCCGGCGCAATGGCACGCGCCGCTGCCGCACAGCGGCCAGCTCACGGCGCTGAGCGAGTGGTGGCAGCAGTTCAACGATCCGGTGCTGGTGCAGCTGATCAACGCGGCGCAGCGCGTCGGCACCGGCGTGGCGTCGGCTGCATCGCGCATCGCGCAGGCGCGTGCAGCGAGCGTGGTCGCCGGCGCGGCGTTGCTGCCCGCGCTGGATGCGAATGCCAGCGCCAGCCGCGGCCGGCAGGATTTCATCAGCGGCCTCGGCAACACCGGCAACCTGGGTGTGCAGGCCGCGTGGGAGCTCGACCTGTTCGGCGGGCGCAGCGCAGCTCGCGACGCCGCGCAGGCGCGGCTCGACGGCGCGCAGGCGGCATGGCACGACGCGCGTGTCTCGGTCGCGGCCGAGGTCGCGACCCATTACACGAGCCTGCGTGCCTGCGAGGCCCAGGCCGAGCAGACGCGCGCCGACAGCGTCTCGCGCAGCGATACCGCGCGGCTGAACGAGCTGAGCATGAAGGCCGGCTTCGAAGCGCCGGCGAGCGCCGCCCTCGCGCGCGCCAGCGCGGCGCAGGGCAAGAGCCTGCTGACGCAGCGCCTTGCGCAGTGCGATGTTCTGGTCAAGGGGCTGGTCGCGCTCACCGGTCTGGACGAGCCGGCCGTGCGCAGCCGGCTCGCCGCCGGCCAGGCGCGCTTGCCGCAGCCGGCGCAGATCGCGATGGACAGCGTACCCGCGCAGGCGCTCGCGCAGCGCCCCGACCTGCATTCCGCCGAGCTCGAGCTGGTCGCGACCGGCGCCGAGGTCTCGCAGGCGCGCGCCGCACGCTACCCGCGAATCGTGCTGGCCGGCAGCATCGGCGCCGCGCGATTCGAATCCGCTGCGTTCAGCCAGAGCGGCACGCTGTGGTCGATCGGACCGGTCACGGTGACGCTGCCGCTGTTCGACGGCGGCGCGCGCCGCGCCAACGTCTCCGCAGCGCAGGCACGCCATGACGAGGCGGTCGCGCTCTACCGCGGCAAGCTGCGCACGGCGGTGCGCGAGGTCGAGGAGGCGCTGGTCGCATTGCAGAGCAGCGCCGACCGAAGCATCGACGTGCACGTCGCGACCGAGGGCTTCACCGCGTCGTTCCGCGCCACCGAGGCGCGCTTCAGGGGCGGATTGGCAAGCCTGTTCGAACTCGAAGACGCACGCCGCTCGGCATTGCAAGCACAGATCGCGCTGATCGATCTGCAGCGCGAGCGCAGCACCGCGTGGATCTCGCTATACCGCGCGCTCGGCGGCGGTTGGTCCGACACCGAAACCCCTGTCGCCGGCGACGGCATGCCTACCCAATGAAAACCCACAAGCGCTCCATCCCGGCGGTGCATCGGCGTCGCGATCCGGCCCCGCTGCTGGCGGCTCTTGCCGCCTGCGCCATGCTCGCTCTGACCGTCGGGGGGCGGGTCGGCGCCGCCGATGACCGACCGGCCGCCTCGGCCCCGGCGAAGGCCGCGCTGACGGTGAACGTGACGCAGCCGCAGTTCGCCTCGCTGCCGTTGCGCATCAGCGCCAACGGCAACATCGCAGCCTGGCAGGAGGCCAGCGTCGGCACCGAGGCGAACGGCCTGCGGCTCGCCGACGTGCGGGTCAACGTCGGCGACGTCGTGCAGCGCGGCCAGGTGCTCGCGACCTTCGCGCCCGACACGCTGCAGGCCGACGTCGCGCAGATCCGCGCCGCGGTCGCCGAGGCCGAGGCGACGCTCGCCGAAGCTTCGGCCAACGCCCGGCGCGCGCGCGGCCTGCAGGCGAGCGGCGCGCTGAGCGAGGCGGTGATCAACCAATACTTCACCGCCGAACGCACGGCAAAGGCGCGGCTCGACGCGCAGCGTGCCGCGGCGCAGACGCAGCAGTTGCGTCTGAAGCAGACGCAGGTGCTGGCACCCGATTTCGGCGTGATCTCGGCGCGAAGCGCCACGGTCGGAGCAGTGTTGCCGGCCGGGCAGGAGCTGTTCCGGATGATCCGCCAGGGCCGGCTCGAATGGCGCGGCGAGGTCGCCGCCAACGACATGGCGTCGATCAAGCCCGGCATGAGCGCGCTGGTCACCGCCGGCAACGCGCCCGGCATCAAGGGTACCGTACGGATCGTCGCGCCGACCGTCGACCCGCAGACGCGCAACGGTCTGGTGTATGTGGACCTGCCGGCCCGCGGCGTCGTGCGCGCCGGCATGTTCGCGCGCGGCGAGTTCGAGATCGGCAGCGGCTCGGGGCTGACGCTGCCGCAAAGCGCGGTGCTGCTGCGCGACGGCTTCAGCTACGTGCTGCGCGTCGGCGCCGATTCGAAGGTCACCCAGGCCAAGGTCGCGGTCGGCCGCCGCGTCGGTGACCGCATCGAGATCACCGGCGGGCTCGACGCCGCCGCGCGCGTGGTCGCTGCCGGCGGCGGCTTCCTTGCCGATGGCGACACGGTGCGGGTGGTCGAGGCCGCCGCGGCGAAACCCGCGATCGCCGCGGTCGCGACCGTCGCGGCACCGCCGGTGAAGTGACAGCGCCGTGATGAACGTTTCCGCATGGTCGATCCGCAACCCGATCCCGGGGGTGCTGCTGTTCATCCTGCTGACGCTGGCGGGCCTGATGGCGTTCCGGGCGATGAAGATCCAGAACTTCCCCGACATCGACCTGCCCACCGTCACGGTGACGGCGTCGCTGCCGGGGGCGTCACCGGCGCAGCTCGAGACCGAGGTGGCGCGCAAGCTCGAGAACGCGATCGCGACGCTGCAGGGCGTCAAGCACATCTACACGACGGTGCAGGACGGCAGCGCGATCGTCACGACCGAGTTCCGGCTCGAGAAGCCGACCCAGGAGGCGGTCGACGACGTGCGCGCGGCGGTCGCGCGCGTGCGCTCCGACCTTCCCGGCGACCTGCGCGATCCGGTGGTGTCGAAGATCGAGCTGTCGGGCGCACCGATCCTGACCTACACCGTCGCGTCAAGCCGCATGGACGACGAAGCGCTGAGCTGGTTCGTCGACAACACCATCGCGCGCAATCTGCTCAGCGTGCGCGGCGTCGGCGCGGTCGCCCGTGTCGGCGGCGTCACGCGCGAGGTGCGGGTCGAGCTCGATCCGGCGCGGCTGCAGGCGCTCAATGCCACCGCGGCCGGCATCTCGCGCCAGTTGCGCCAGATCCAGCAGGAAGCCTCGGGCGGCCGCACCGATGTCGGCGGCGCCGAGCAGTCGGTGCGGACGATCGCCACCGTGAGCTCGGCCGATGAACTCGCGCGCATGGAAATCACGCTGACCGACGGCCGGCGCATCCGCCTCGACCAGGTGGCGAGCGTCAGCGACACCGTCGCCGAGCAGCGCTCGGCCGCGCTGCTGAACGGCAAGCCGGTCGTCGGCTTCGAGATCACGCGCACGCGCGGTTCCGGCGAGACCGAGGTCGCCGACGGCGTGCGCAGGCAGCTCGACGCGCTGCGCGCTGCCCACCCCGAGATCGCCGTCACCGAAGCGTTCAACTTCGTCGACCCGGTGCAGGAGAACTACGAGGGCTCGATGGCGTTGCTGTTCGAAGGCGCGGCGCTCGCGGTGCTGGTCGTCTACCTGTTCCTGCGCGACTGGCGCGCGACGCTGGTGTCGGCCACCGCGCTGCCGCTGTCGGCGATCCCGACCTTCGCGGTGATGCACCTGTTCGGCTTCACGATCAACATCGTCACGTTGCTGTCGCTGTCGCTGGTGATCGGCATCCTGGTCGACGATGCGATCGTCGAGATCGAGAACATCATGCGGCATCTGCGCATGGGCAAGACGCCGTTCAAGGCGGCGATGGAAGCGGCCGACGAGATCGGGCTGGCGGTGATTGCGACCACCTTTACGCTGATCGCGGTGTTCCTGCCGACCGCGTTCATGGGCGGCGTGCCGGGCAAGTTCTTCGTGCAGTTCGGCTGGACCGCGGCGATCGCGGTGTTCTTCTCGCTGGTGGTCGCGCGCATGCTGACGCCGATGATGTCGGCCTACCTGCTGAAGCTGCCGAAAAAGGAGCACCACGAGGGCCGCTGGCTGGTGGTCTACATGGGTTGGGTCAAGGCCGCGCTGAAGCACCGCGTGCTGACGACGATCGCCGCCACCGTGTTCCTCGTCGGCTCGTTCATGCTGGTGCCGCTGCTGCCCACCGGTTTCAGCCCGCCGGACGATCGGTCGCAGACGCAGGTCGCGATCTCGCTGCCTCCGGGCGCGACCCTCGCGCAGACTTTCGCCAGCGCCGAAGCGGCGCGCGAGATCGTGCAGAAGAACCGGCATGTGAAGCTCGTCTACACCGCGATCGGCGGTGGCAACACCGGCGCCGACCCGTTCGCACCGGGCGGGGCGGCCGAGGTGCGCAAGGCCACGCTGACGATAAACATGACGCCGCGCGGCGAACGCAAGGGCGTGAGCAAGCAGACGGTCGAGGCGCAATTGCGCGCCGCGCTCGAGGCGGTGCCCGGCGTGCGCGTGAAGGTCGGCTTCGGCGGCTCGAGCGAAAAGTACGTGCTGGTGCTGGCGGGTGCCGACGGCGACGCGCTCGCCACGCACGCGCGCGCCGTCGAGCGCGAGCTGCGCACGATCCCGGGCATCGGCAACGTCACGTCGACGTCGAGCCTGGTGCGGCCGGAGCTGATCGTGCGGCCCGACTTCGCGCGCGCCGCCGACCTCGGCGTCACGACGGCGGCGATCGCCGACACCTTGCGCATCGCCACCGCCGGCGACTACGACCAGGCTCTGCCGAAGTTGAACCTGAGCCAGCGCCAGGTACCGATCGTCGTGAAGCTCAGGGCCGATGCCCGCACCGATATCGAACTGCTGGCGCGGCTGGCGGTGCCCGGCGCCCACGGGCCGGTGATGCTGGGCAACGTCGCGACGCTCGCGATCGACAGCGGCCCGGCGCAGATCGACCGCTACGACCGCCAGCGCAACATCAATTTCGACATCGAACTGAACCAGCAGCCGCTCGGCGAGGTCGAGAAGCGCGCGTTGGCGCTGCCGAGCCTGCGCCAGCTGCCGCCAGGGGTGACGCAGGCGACGGTCGGCGATGCCGAGGCGATGGGCGAACTGTTCG
>JANMAW010000350.1:0-6938 GCA_031360005.1 Rhizobacter sp. | reverse complement strand
AGGTGACGGTCGCTGACGCCGAGCCGCGCCGCGACCTGCGTGAGGGCTGGTGCGTCGCCGCTCGCGGCCTGCGCATCGAGCGCGTCGCCGGCCTGCCGCGCCAGCGTGCGCGAGGCATCCATCACCGTCCACGGCAGGTTCGCGCCGGGCGCGATCTCGGGCCGGCACTTCATGCACGGCCGGAACGCCGCCGCCTCGGCCTGTGCCGGCGTCTCGAAGAATCGGCAGTTCTTGCGCAGCGGCGTGCGCACGCGGCAGATCGGCCGGCAGTAGATGCCGGTGGATGTGACGCCGACGAACAGGCGCCCGTCGAAGCGCGCATCCCGGGCCGTGATGACCTGGTAGGCAGCGGCTTCGTCGAGCATCGGTACGGCAAGGTTCATGCGCCGATTATCGCCAGCACGGGGTTCCGCACTCGCCGTTTCCGGACATGTCCCGACGGCCGTGAGCCGGCCGCAGCGCTTCAGTGGATGCGTCACTCGATCGGGGAGCGCCGATCGCGGACGCGCTGTCGGTGCGTCGCCCGTCGCCCGCGAGGGTCGTCACTCGAGCGTGAATCCCACCTTCAGTGTCACCTGCCAGTGCGCGACCTTGCCGTCCTTCACATGGCCGCGTGTCTCGGTGATGCTGAACCACTGGATGTTGCGCAAGGTTTCATGCGCCTTTGCAATGGCCGCGCTGACCGCGTCTTCGATGCTCACGCTCGATGAGCCGGTGAGTTCGAGCAGTTTGTAGACATGGTTGCTCATGGCGTCCTTCTCCTGAGTTGCGGCGGGCGTGCAGCAGGCCTCAGCTTAGGCGCAACGCACGCCATCCACAACCGCCGCCGGTCGCCGATGAAGGTTCACCGGAGCCGGCGAGCTCGTCGATCGGTAGCGGGGTTGCGGCGGCATCAGGCCTTGAATCGTGCGCCGACTTCATTCAATCAGGCACTTGCCGGGTGAGATGCTGACGAAGTGCGCCCGGCCGCATAATTGATTTTCAGTTGAGGACTCCGCCATGCCGAACGCGATGATCTTCGATGCAGTGCGGACGCCCCGCGGCAAGGGCAAGAAGGACGGCGCCCTGTTCGAGGTCAAGCCGGTCGACCTGCTCGCGGGCCTGCTCGTCAAGCTGCAGGATCGCCTGGACTTCGACCCGGCGCAGCTCGACGACGTCGTGATCGGCGTCGTCACGCCGGTCGGTGAACAGGGCTCCGTGATCGCGAAGACCGCGGTGCTGATGGCAGGCTGGGATTTCCGCGTCTGCGGCATGCAGATCAACCGCTATTGCGCCTCCGGGCTCGAGGCGGTGAACCTCGCGGCGCAGAAGGTCGCGAGCGGTTGGGAGGACATGGTCGTCGCCGGCGGTGTCGAAAGCATGTCGCGCGTGCCGATCGGCTCCGATGGCGGCGCCTGGGCGCAGGATCCGCAGACCAGCTTTGCGACCGGCTTCGTGCCGCAGGGCATCGGCGCCGACCTGATCGCGACGCTCGGGGGTTGGGGCCGTGAGGATGTGGATCGCTACGCATTGATTTCGCAGCAGCGCGCCGCGGCTGCGCAGGCCGAAGGGCGCTTCGATCGCTCGGTGCTGTCGGTGATCGATGCCATCGGCCTGCCGGTGCTGGAGCGCGACGAGTTCATCAAGCCGCGCACCACGCTGGAGGGACTGGGTGCACTGAAGCCTGCGTTCGGCGACCTCGGCGCAATGGGCTTCGATGCGGTCGCGCTCGCCCGTTACCCGCAGGTCGAGCGCATCCGCCATGTGCACACGGCCGGCAATTCGTCCGGCATCGTCGATGGCGCCGCTGCGGTGTTGATCGGCAGCGATTTGAAGGGTCGCGAGATGGGACTCACGCCGCGCGCCCGCATCGTCGCGACGGCATTGTCGGGATCGGACCCGACCATCATGCTGACCGGCCCGATGCCGGCGGCGCGCAAGGCGCTCGCGAAGGCCGGGTTGACGGTCGACGACATCGACCTGTTCGAGGTGAACGAAGCCTTTGCGGCGGTGCCGATGCGCTTCATGCGCGAGATGGGCGTGCCGCACGAGAAGGTCAACGTCAACGGCGGCGCGATCGCGCTCGGCCACCCGCTCGGCGCGACCGGCGCGATGCTGGTCGGAACGCTGCTCGACGAGTTGGAACGCCGCAACCTGAAGCGTGGCCTCGTCACGCTGTGCGTCGGCGGCGGCATGGGCATCGCGACCATCATCGAGCGCGCGTGAACATGCAGACGATCCGCTACGAGCTCGACGACGCCGGCATCGCGACAATCACCTTCGACGAGCCCGGGTCGAAGGTCAACACGATGACGCAGCAGTGGCAGAACGAGTTGGCCGAGGTGGCAGATCGCCTCGAGCGCGACAGGGATCGGATCGTCGGCGTGCTGCTCGAATCGGCCAAGACCACGTTCTTCGCCGGTGCCGAACTGAATGGCGTGTTGAAGCTGCAGCCCGCGGACGCCGCCGAAGGCTTCCATCGCCTCGAAGCGCTGAAACGCAGTTTCCGCCGCATCGAGAGGCTCGGCCGGCCGGTCGTCGCGCTGCTGAACGGCGCGGCGCTCGGCGGCGGCTGGGAGGTGGCGCTCGCCGCGCACGCGCGCTTCGCGCTCGACGACGGCCAGATCCGGTTCGGCACGCCCGAGGTGTCGCTCGGCCTGATCCCCGGCGCGACCGGCATCACGAAGACCGTGCGCTTGCTGGGGTTGCTGGCGGCGCAACCTTATCTGCTCGAGGGCCAGCTCTTCGGCCCGCGCGAGGCGCTCGAACTCGGCCTCGTGCATGGCTTGGGCGACAGCATGGAGAACCTGCGCGCGCAGGCGCTGGCGTGGATTGCGGATCATCCGGATGCGACGCAGCCCTGGGATCGCAAGGACTACAAGATGCCTGGCGGCACGCCGGCGAGCCCGAAGATCGCCGCCAGTCTCGTCGTTGCGCCGGCGATGCTCGCGCAGAAGACGCGCGGCCTGTACCCGGCGGCGCATGCGATCCTCGAGGCCATGGTCGAAGGCGCGATGGTCGATTACGACACCGCGACCCGCATCGAAAGCCGCAAGCTCGCGAAGACCATGGTCGGCCAGACGACGAAGAACATGGTCACCGCGTTCTTCTTCAACATGAATGCAATCAAGTCGGGCAAGTCGCGTCCTTCGGGTGTGCCGCCGTGGAAGCCGACGAAGGTCGGCGTGCTCGGCGCCGGCATGATGGGCGCGGGCATCGCGCACGCCGCCGCATCGCGCGGCATTGCCTGCGTTCTGAAGGACCTGAGCGTCGCGAGGGCGCGCGCGGGTGGCGAGGCGGTGCGAGGAATCACCGCGCCGCTCGTTGCCAGAGGGCGGATGACCGAAGTGCAGCAGGCGCAACTGCTGAATCGGATCGCGCCGACCGCCGAGGCCGCCGACCTGCGCGGCTGCGACCTGATCATCGAGGCGGTTTTCGAGCAGCGCGACCTGAAGGCCGCGGTGACGCGCGAGGCCGAGCCGATGCTGGCAATCGGCGGCGTGTTTGCATCGAACACCTCGACGTTGCCGATCACCGGGCTGGCGCACGCCAGCGCGCGGCCGGAAAAGTTCATCGGCCTGCACTTCTTCTCGCCGGTGCACAAGATGAGGTTGGTCGAGATCATCCGCGGCGAACGTACCGACGACGAGACGGTGGCGCGTGCGTTCGATTTCGTCACCGCGCTCGGCAAGCTGCCGATCGTCGTCAACGACTCGCGCGGTTTCTTCACGAGCCGAGTCTTCGGCAGCTTCGTGATGGAAGGCGCGACGATGCTCGCCGAGGGCGTCCCGGCGCCGCTGATCGAACACGCGGCGCTCGCCGCCGGCATGCCGGTCGGGCCGCTCGCGGTGCTCGACGAAACCTCGCTGGCGCTGTCGGTGCATGTGCTCGACCAGACCCGTGCAGACAGCGCGGCGGCCGGCCAGACCTTCGAGCCCGGCCGCGGCGAACTGCTGGTCGAGCGCATGGTCAAGGAGTGCAAGCGCCCGGGCCGCGCCGGCGGTGGCGGCTTCTACGACTACCCGAAGGGCGAGACCAAGCTTCTTTGGCCCGAACTGAAGGTCTTGTTCGAACGGCCGGGTCCCGCGCCAGCCATCGAGGAGCTGACACGGCGGCTGCTGTACCGGCAATCCATCGAGACCGCGCGCTGCCTGGCCGAAGGCGTGCTGACGAGCACGTTCGAGGCCAACATCGGCTCGATCTTCGGCATCGGTTTTCCGGCGTGGACGGGCGGGGCGATGCAGTTCATCGAGTCCGAAGGCCGCGAACATTTCATCTCGAACGCGAATGCGCTCGCGGCGCGGTACGGTACGCGCTTCGCGCTGTCGCCGGCAGTGCGCGAATGCATCGTGCAACTGCCGGCCTGAGGCGCAGAGCGCCCGAAGGCACAGGCGCCCGCAAAGCGTTCAGAGTCAGTCGATGATGCGCAGCCGATCTCGCGCTACAACGAAAAAGGCCCCGCGTTCGAGGCCTTCTTGCGAGCCGGGCGAGGCGCTCACTTCAGCGTCAGAATCCATTGCACGAGCTGTTTCGCCTCGGCATCGGTGACCTGCGGATTCGCCGGCATCGGGATGTTGCCCCAGACCCCTGAGCCGCCCTTGACCACCTTCACGGCGAGCTTGTCGACGGCGTCCTTCTGACCGGTGTACTTGGCAGCCACGTCCTTGTAGGCCGGGCCCAGGACTTTCTTGTCGACAGCATGGCAGGCCATGCAGTTCTTCTTCTGCGCGAGATCGGCCTGGGCGAACGCAGGCGCGGAGCCAGCAGCGGCCAGCGCAACCAGCAGGGACGGGAGCGGTTTGATGCAGTGCTTCATGGATTCCTCCGGGTCAATCTACACACTCGACTACAGTCAGCATAACGGATCGCACCGGGGTCGGTTGACACCCGCTCGACGCACGCGCCGCCCACCGAAGGAGTCTGCACATGTTTTTCGTCATCGTCGGTGTGCTGATCATCGCATTGAATCTGGCCGGGATCGGCCCGATCGGCGCGTGGACCTGGGAAATCTCCGGCGATTTGTGGAAGTTCTGCGTGCCGTTCGGGTTGGCGGCGCTGTGGTGGTTCTGGACCGACAAGTCGGGCCTGGACAAGCGCCGCGAGATGGCCAAGATGGAAGCCCGAAAAGACAACCGGCGCCGGGAGAATCTCGCGAACCTGGGGCTGGATCTGCGCTCGTCCGCGAAGGACAAGCGCAAGGCGAGCAGTATGAAGGCGGCACGCGAGCGCGAAATCGAGAGGGTCGAAGGCAAGCGAGAGAAAATTCGGCAGAAAAATCGCGATTCCATCCTGAGCGGTTTCGACAGCCAGTCGGCCGATCATGGGGGCGGCGCGCGGGACGACGCCAAGCGCTGACATGTTGGCGCCTGCTGCAGTGGCGGCTGGCGCGCCTTCGCTCGGGCGTGCGCTGGCGCCGCTCAGTCGAAGCGGTCAAGCACCGCGCCCGAACTCGCACTCGACGCGTTGTTCGCGAACTTGGCCAGCACGCCGCGCGTGTATCGCGGCGCCGGCGCCTTCCAGGCCGCCCGACGCGCCGCCAGCTCGGTGTCGTTGACGTTGAGTTGCAGCGTCAGGGTGTGCGCGTCGATCGTGATCGAGTCGCCTTCGCGCACCAGCGCGATGTTGCCACCGGCGTGGGCCTCGGGCGCGACGTGCCCGACCACCATGCCCCAGGTGCCACCGGAGAAGCGCCCGTCGGTGACCAGGCCGACCGATTCTCCGAGGCCCTGGCCAATCAGTGCACCGGTGGGGGCAAGCATCTCGGGCATGCCGGGTGCGCCCTTCGGGCCGAGATAACGCAGCACCATCACGTCGCCGGCAACGATCTTTTTCGCCATGATCGCGGCCAGCGCCGACTGCTCGTCGTCGAACACCCGCGCCGGGCCGGTGATCACCGGATTCTTCAGGCCGGTGATCTTGGCCACACAGCCTTCGGGCGACAGGTTGCCCTTCAGGATCGCAAGGTGACCGTGTGCGTACATCGGCTTGTCGAACGGGCGGATCACGTCCTGGTCGGCACGCGGCGCATCGGGCACGTCGGCCAGGTTCTCGGCGATGGTCTTGCCGGTGATCGTGATGCAGTCGCCGTGCAGCAGCCCGGCCTTCAGCAGCATCTTCATCACCTGCGGAATGCCGCCGGCGCGGTGCAGGTCGACCGCGAGGTATTTCCCCGAGGGCTTCAGGTCGCACAGCACCGGCACCCGTTGCCGGACGCGCTCGAAGTCGTCGATCGTCCACTCGACGCCCGCCGCGTGCGCGATCGCGAGGAAATGCAGTACCGCGTTGGTCGAACCGCCGGTCGCCATGATCAACGCGACCGCGTTCTCGATCGATTGGCGCGTGACGATGTCGCGTGGCTTCAGGTCGGCCTTGACCGCCTCGACCAACACGCGCGCGGCTTTTGCTGCGCCCTGGGTGATCTCGTCGTGCGGGTTCGCCATCGTGCTCGAGTACGGCAGGCTCATGCCGAGCGCCTCGAATGCCGAGCTCATCGTGTTCGCGGTGTACATCCCGCCGCACGAGCCGGTGCCGGGAATCGCGCGGCGCTCGATCTGGTTGAAGTCTTCCTCGCTCATGTTGCCGGCACTGAACTGGCCGACCGCCTCGAACACGCTGACGATGTTCAGGTCCTGCCCCTTGTAGCGCCCCGGCAGGATCGTGCCGCCGTAAACGTAGATCGCCGGCACGTTGGCGCGCAGCATGCCCATCATGCCGCCGGGCATGTTCTTGTCGCAGCCGCCGACCACGAGCACGCCGTCCATCCATTGCCCGCCGACGCAGGTCTCGATGCAGTCGGCGATCACCTCGCGCGAGACCAGGCTGTACTTCATGCCTTCGGTGCCCATCGCCATGCCGTCGCTGATCGTCGGCGTGCCGAAGATCTGCGCATTGCCGCCGGCCGCCTCGATGCCGGCCACCGCCGCGTCGGCAAGCTTTTGCAACCCGGAATTGCACGGCGT
>JANMAW010000296.1:0-3248 GCA_031360005.1 Rhizobacter sp. | reverse complement strand
ATGCCACGCAGCTCGAAGCGCGCCAGTGACCGGCAATCGCTGACCACCTCGCGTTCGCCCTGCACCACGTGGATCGCGATGCGCGTCTGGCCGTCCTTGAACGTCGTGAAGTCTTGTGCGCGCGCGGTCGGGATCGTGCTGTTGCGCGGGATGATGCGCTCGACGAGGCCGCCCATGGTCTCCAGACCCAGCGACAGCGCGATCACGTCGAGCAGCAGCAGCTCGTCGGCGCCGGCGTTGCCGGCCAGCGCGTTGGCGTGGATGGCGGCGCCCAGCGCGACGACTTCGTCCGGGTTCAGGTTCGTCAGCGGGGTCTGGCCGAAGAACTCGCCGACCGCGCTCTGCACCGTCGGCATCCGGGTCGAGCCGCCCACCATCACGACGCCTTTCACGTCGGGCTTGTCGGTCTTCGCGTCGCGCAGCACCTTGCGCACACCGGCGAGTGTGCGTGCGACCAACGGCTTCGCGATCGCATCGAACTGCTCGCGCGAGATGCGCACCGACAGTTCGCCGCCAGCCAGTGGGCAAGCCAGCGTGGCGTGATCTGCGGCCGACAGCTTTTCTTTTGCGGCGCGTGCGGCAACCAGGACCGCTCGCTTGTCCTGCGGCGTCTGTGCATCGAGGCCCGCTTCGGCGAGCGCCCAGGCGGCGAGCGCGGCATCGAAATCATCGCCACCGAGAGCCGAGTCACCGCCGGTCGCGACCACCTCGAACACGCCGGCGGTCAAGCGCAGCAACGAGATGTCGAAGGTGCCCCCGCCGAGGTCATAGACAGCGTAGAGGCCTTCGGAACCGTTCTCCAGGCCGTAGGCGATCGCCGCCGCGGTGGGCTCGCTGATCAGGCGCAGCACGTTCAGGCCGGCGAGCTGCGCGGCATCCTTGGTGGCCTGGCGCTGCGCGTCGTCGAAGTAGGCCGGCACCGTGACGACCGCGCCGAACACGTCGTCATCGAAGCTGTCTTCGGCGCGAAAGCGCAGGGTCGCGAGGATCTCGGCCGACACCTCGACCGGTGACTTGACGCCCGCCACCGTGCGCATCTGCACCATGCCGGGCGCATCGACGAACTCGTAAGGGAGCTTGTCGGCACCGACGATGTCGGCCAGGCCTCGGCCCATGAATCGCTTCACCGAGAGCAGCGTGTTGCGCGGGTCGATGGCCGCCTCGGCCAACGCCGCGGCGCCGATCTGGCGCTTGCCGTCGGCGAGGTAGCGCACTGCAGAGGGCAGAATCACGCGCCCGGATTCGTCGGGCAGGCATTCGGCCGAGCCGTGGCGCACAGCGGCGACGAGCGAATGCGTCGTGCCCAAGTCGATGCCCACCGCGATGCGGCGCTGGTGAGGGTCGGGCGTGCCGCCGGGTTCCGAGATCTGGAGAAGGGCCATGATGGCCTTATTGTCCCAGCGCTTCGAGACGCTGATCGACATCGTGCGCAAAGCGCTCAATGAACATGAGGGCTCTGACTTGCCGGGCCGCCGCGCCGAAGTCGCGACTGTCGTCCAGCACCATTTGCAAATGCGTCAGTGTGTGTTGGCGCTGCTGCACTACCGCAGCGGCAAGCGCTTCGACCTGCGGTGCACCGGCCGCTTCATCGAGTGCTTCGCGCCACTCCAACTGCTGCACGAGGAAGTCGGTGGGCATCGTCGTATTGTTCTCGGCTTCGATTGCCGCGCCATTCAGTTCGCACAGGTAGGCGGCACGCTGGAGCGGGTCTTTCAAGCGTCTGTAAGCCTCGTTGACACGCACCGCCCATTGCATCGCTGCACGCTGCGCGGAAGCGCCTTCAGCGGCGAACCGATCGGGATGCACCTCGGCCTGCAATGCGCGCCAGCGCACATCGAGCGCGTCGCGGTCGATGGCAAAGCGCGGCTCGATGTCGAACAGCTCGAAGTCGGTGCTGGCCAGGTTCATGGGGCAACAAAAAAGCGCGACCTTGGCCGCGCCATTGACACTGGATCGGTGCTTCAGACGCGAAACGATTCGCCGCAGCCGCAGCGGTCTTTCTCGCGCGGGTTGTGAAACCTGAAGCCTTCGTTCAAGCCCTCGCGCACGAAGTCGAGCTCGGTACCGTCGATGTAGGGCAGGCTTTTCGGGTCGACAATCACCTTCACGCCATGGCCTTCGAAGATCGAGTCTTCGGGCGCGTACTCGTCGGCGTACTCGAGCTTGTAAGCCAGGCCCGAGCACCCGGTGGTCTTAACGCCCAGCCGCACGCCCACGCCCTTGCCACGCTTGCTGATGTAGCGAGTGACGTGGCGGGCCGCCGCTTCGGTCAAGGTGACTGCCATGAATTCAGTGCGCCACGGATACGCGGGGGAGCGCATTCGCGCTCTTGGCCTTGTAGTCGTTCACCGCCGCCTTGATGGCGTCTTCGGCGAGGATCGAGCAATGGATCTTTACCGGCGGGAGCGCCAGCTCTTCGGCGATGTGGGTGTTCTTGATCGTCAGCGCCTCGTCGAGCGACCTGCCCTTGACCCATTCGGTGACGAGCGAGCTCGACGCGATCGCCGAGCCGCAGCCGTAGGTCTTGAACTTCGCGTCCTCGATCAGGCCGGTCTGCGGGTTGACCTTGATCTGCAGCTTCATCACATCGCCGCAGGCCGGTGCGCCGACCATGCCGGTGCCGACCGTGTCGTCGCCCTTGTCGAACGAACCCACGTTGCGCGGGTTTTCGTAGTGCTCGACCACTTTTTCGCTGTATGCCATGTCGTACTCCTGGTCAATGTTCGGTTCGATCAGTGGTCAGCCCACTGAATCGTGCTGATGTCGATGCCGTCCTTGTGCATCTCCCACAGCGGGGACAGATCGCGCAGCCTGGCGACGCGATCCTTCAACGTGGTGACCACGTAGTCGATCTCTTCGACGGTGGTGAACCGGCCGATCGTCATGCGCAGGCTCGAGTGCGCGAGCTCGTCGCTGCGGCCCAGCGCGCGCAGCACATAGCTCGGCTCGAGGCTCGCCGAGGTGCAGGCCGAGCCCGACGACACCGCGATGCCCTTGATGCCCATGATCAGCGACTCGCCCTCGACGAAGTTGAACGACATGTTCACGTTGTGCGGAACGCGCTTCTCGGCGTGACCATTGAGGAACGTCTGTTCGATGTCTTGCAGGCCGTTGATGAGCCGCTGCGACAGCATGCGGATGCGCTCGCGCTCGACGCCCATCTCGGCGCTGGCAATCGCGTAGGCCTCGCCCATGCCGACGATCTGATGCGTGGCCAGTGTTCCCGAGCGCATGCCACGCTCGTGCCC
>JANMAW010000284.1:0-3240 GCA_031360005.1 Rhizobacter sp. | reverse complement strand
ACCGTCTTCTCACCCGAGCAGATGGTGCGCCAGGCCGACATCGACATCGAGCAAGCCGGCCTGCTGGCATCGATAGGGCAGGAACTGAACCTGGTGAAGTCGAATCGCGAACTGGCGCAGCAAGGTCACAGCTTCCTGGTGATCCACGCTCCGAGCGACGCCAGAGCCGAGCAGGTGGCCGACGTTGCCCGACGCTTCCATGCGACCCGGGCCCAGAAGTATGGCCACTTGCTGATCGAAGAGCTGATCGAGGTCGGTTCCGGCGAGAACCAGGTCGCCGAGTCCCCCGATCGTGGTCTCGATGCGCAGACGCGTTCGGGTGTCGAAGGTCGGCCGATGCAGGCCGGCCGCTGAGGCTTAGACCGTCTCTGCGCCGACGCGCGCCACGCGCCCCGTCACCGGGTATTGCGGGTCGTTGTATCCCGGCGTCGACGCATGACCGGTGCTCACCAGCGCGCTGACGAAGGTTTCGTCTTCAGCGCCGAACGGTGCGTTCAACGCGTCGAGATAGTCCTGCCACTGCGCCAGCGTCTTCGGGCCGCCGATCAGGCCGTTCACCAGCGTGTTGTTCCAGACCCAGCCGAGCGCGAGTTGCGTCGGCGTCAGGCCACGCGACTCTGCATGCCGGGCCATGCGATGGGCAAGGGCCAGCGACTCGGGCCGGAATTCGGTCTGCATGATCCGCATGTCGTTGCGCGCCGCTCGCGAGCCTTCGGGCGGAACCGCGCCGGGCTGGTACTTGCCGCTGAGCACACCGCGCGCCAGCGGGCTGTAGACGACCGCGCCGAGGCCGTAGTGCGCGCAGCACGGCAGCAGCTCGGTCTCGATCGCGCGCGACATCGCGTTGTACGGCGGCTGGCAGACGATCGGCGCCGCAATGCCCATCGCGCGGCACATCTCGGCGACGCGCGCGATGCGCCAGGCGCGGAAGTTCGACAGGCCGAAGTGATGCACCTTGCCGCGCTCGACCAGTTGCGCCACGGCCGCGAGCGTTTCCTCGAGTGGCGTGCTCGCGTCTTCGCGGTGCAGGTACAGCACGTCGACCCAGTCGGTGCCGAGGCGCTTCAGGCTCGCGTCGACCGCGCTGACGATGTGCCGGCGCGAAAGCCCGCGATCGTTCGGCCCGGGGCCCATCGGGTTCGCGAGCTTCGTTGCGAGGATCCAGTGATCGCGGTCTGACGCGATCAGCCGACCGGTGATGCGCTCGGACTCGCCGGCCGCGTACGCATTGGCAGTGTCGATGGCGTTGACGCCGGCCTCGCGCGACGCGGCGACGATGCTCGCGGCCTGCGCCGCATCGGTCTGGTCGCCGAACATCATCGTGCCGAGCCAGAGCTTCGACACTTTCAGGCCGCTCGCGCCGAGCGGGTGGTACTTCATCGATCCGATGGTCATGCAGAGGTCTCCGGGGTCTTCATTGGGGCGGCGAGCCGCTCGCGACATGGCGCTCGCGCAATTCGCGCTTCAGCACCTTTCCGATCGCGCTGCGCGGCAACGCGGCGATGCGCTGCAGGCGCGCCAGTCGTTGCGTCTTGCCGACGCGGGCGTTGGCCCACTGCAGCAGCTCTTCTTCGCCGGCTCCGCTGCCGGCCCGCAGCACCACGAAAGCGATCGGCGTCTCGCCCCACTGCGTCGACGGCACGCCGACCACCGCGACGTCGGCCACCGCCGGGTGCTCGCGCAGCACGGCTTCGAGGTCGCTCGGGTAGATGTTGAAGCCGCCGCTGATGATCATGTCCTTCTTGCGGTCCAGCAGTGTCAGAAAGCCGTCGGCGTCGAAACGACCGACATCGCCACTGCGGATGAAGCGCTTGCCGCTCGCATCGAACCACTCGGCCTCGCGCGTCTTGTCCGGCTGGTGGTGGTAGCCGGTCATCATGCCGGCCGAATGGCCCACGACTTCGCCGATCGGCGACGGCTCGCCGGGCGGCAACTCGCGGCCGGCGTCGTCGATCAGCCGGATGTCGTGCCCCGATGCCGGTCGGCCGACGGTGTGCAGCTTGGTCGGATGCTCGTGCGCCGCGAGGATGCAAGTGCCGCCGCCTTCGGTCAGACCGTAGAACTCGATCAGGCCGCCGGGCCAGCGGCTGACCACGTCGGCCTTCAGCGCAGCGCCGAACGGCGCACTGGTGCAGAACTTGAAGCGCGTCGCCGACAGGTCGTGCGCATCGAACTGCGGCAGCGCCATGATGCGCTGGTACTGCACCGGCACCAACATCGTGTGCGTCATGCGGTGCTGCTCGGCGAGTGCGAGGTACTTTGCGGCGTCGAACTTCGCCATCAGCAGCACGGTACCGCCGAACGCAATGGTCGGGAAGAACACCACCAGCGTGGTGTTCGAATACAGCGGCGTTGCGAGCAGCGTCACCGCATCGGGGCCGTAGCCGTAGGCTGCGCCACGCATCACATGCGACCAGCGCATGCCGTGCGACTGCACGATTCCCTTCGGCACTCCGGTGGTGCCCGACGAATAGATGATGTTGAACGGCCAGTCGGCCCGCACGTCGACGGGCGTGGGCCGCGCACCTTCGGGCATCAGCCAGGCCTCGAAGTCGACGCCGGGCGCGACGCCGTCGAGCGAGACGCATCGCGCAGCAACGGTCGCGTCGCCGAGCGCATCGAGCGCCGCGGAGTCGATGAACAGCGCAGCCGCCTGCGAGTCGCCGAGCATCGACGCGAAGCTCTCCGGTGTGACCGAAGGCGCGAGCGGCGCAACCGCGACGCCGGCGCGCAGCGCGCCCAGAAACATCGCGGCGTAGCGCGGCGACGAATGCGCGCAGATCGCGATCGCCGCGCCCGGCTTCAGGCCGTCGCGTTGCAGCGAGGCGGCGATCCGGTCCGTCAGCGCATCGAGCGCCGCGTAGCTCATCTGCACGTCGCCCTGCACCAGCGCGAGCTGCGCCGGCCGCTCGAGTGCATGACGGCGCACCAGGCCGTCGATGGCTTGCCAGGCGGGGTCGGCCGGCGGGGCCGTAGCGGAGTCCATCGCGAAAGTATGCCTCGACCCGCCCGCGCCTGCGGGCGGCAGCAATACGCGAACGGAGCGCGCAGGACAAGGGTAAAGCCTCCTTTGAAAACCTTCCGGGCTCGGTATCTTCTTCCCCGAAGCGGCCCCACGCCGCGCACCGCGCAGCCCGTGGCAATCGATGCCACCGATAGCGCCGAATCGAAACAGGAGCTGAACATCGTCTCGCCTGCGAACCGTGCTGACCTGCTGCGCGTCGACGGCGTGACCGTGAG
>JANMAW010000258.1:0-3805 GCA_031360005.1 Rhizobacter sp. | reverse complement strand
GCATTGACCGCCTGCACGACGATCGGGATGCCGGCGAACTGGCCGTGCGTGTCGGTCGAGGCGAGCAGTCTCTCGCCGGCGCCGACCTCGCCGTTCTTGAACTTGATCGCCTTCGCGCGCAGCATCGTGTGCGGGAAATCCACGTTCCACGGATGCGGCGGCACGTACGGGCACTTGGTCATGTAGCACAGGTCGCACAGATAGCACTGGTCGACGACGCTCCAGTAATCCTTCTTCGCGACGCCGTGCACCTCGCCATCCGCGGTCGCATCGATCAGGTCGAATAGCGTCGGGAATGCGTGGCACAGGCTCACGCTGCGCCGGCAGCCATGGCAGTTGTCGAAGATTCGCTCCAGCTCGGTCTCGCAAGACGCCTGGTCGTAGAAGTCGGGGTTCTTCCAGTCCACCGGGTGGCGTGTGGGCGCTTCGAGGTTGCCTTCGGGAGTCGTCATCGGGGTGTCCTGGCGGCAAAGCAAGAATTCGCAATGAACAAGGGGCACGAAGCCCCCTGTGCGATGAACGTCGACTTTGATCAGTCGACCAGCGCGTCGAGCGCCTTCATGTAGCGATTGGCGTGCGAGCGCTCGGCCTTGGCCAGGGTCTCGAACCAATCGGCAATTTCGTCGAAGCCTTCGTCGCGCGCGCTCTTCGCCATGCCCGGGTACATGTCGGTGTACTCGTGGGTCTCGCCGGCCACCGCGGCCGTGAGATTCTGGCGGCTCGAGCCGATCGGCAGCCCGGTCGCCGGGTCGCCCACCGTTTCGAGGAACTCGAGATGGCCGTGCGCATGCCCGGTTTCACCTTCGGCGGTGGAGCGGAACAGCGCCGCCACATCGTTCTGGCCCTCGATGTCGGCCTTGTTTGCGAAGTACAGATAGCGCCGATTGGCCTGCGATTCGCCCGCGAAGGCGTCCTTCAGGTTCTGCTCGGTTTTCGATCCTTTCAAGCCCATGTCGATCTCCTGGTGAGTTGAACTGCGTCGTCCACCGAAGCGCGTTCGCTCCATTGGGCGGCACTCTTGACGCTAACCCAGCGCCCGACTATCGGCCAATACAAATCGCCAATCCACTGAATTGAATGCGGCTATGAAATTTCGTCAAATGATAGACATTCTCGTCTTCAACAGACCGGCAACTCCGCCAGGCCGAGCAGCTGCAGCGCCAGGCGATGCAGGCGCGCCTTCGGATCGGCAAGTTCGTGCAGCACGTTCAGGTGGTGCGTGTCGGCAATGGCTTCGCACACCGGCACGGCGCGCGTGCCCCAGGCGCGCTGGATCAAGCGGTTCTGGCGCAGGAACTCGTCGCTTTCATCGGCGCCGACCGCCGCGAACAGCGTGCCTTCGGGCGCCGGAAAGCGCGCCGGACTCAAACGTTCCACCGATTGCGACGTGAGCCGCAAGTCGCCCTGCAGGAATGGCGTGCGGCGCAGCGGCTCCAGATCGAACACGCCCGAGATCGACAGCGCCGAGCGCACCACTTGCGACGGCAGGTCGCGCGCCACCTGGCGCCACAGGCAGCTCAACATCATCGCCGCGAGGTGTCCGCCGGCCGAGTGGCCGGCCACGACGATGCGCCCGGGGTCGCCACCATACAGTGCCGCGTGGCGATGCACCCAGCTCAGCGCGCGCACCATCTGAAGCGTGATCGTCTCGATCGTCACCGCCGGGCACAGCGCGTAGTTCGGCAGCACCACCATCGCACCGGCTTGCGTGAACGCCGGGGCGATGAACGAGTGGTCGCGCTTGTCGAGCGACCGCCACCAGCCGCCGTGGATGAACACCAGCACCGGCGCGTTCGCACGCGCGCAAGGGAAGATGTCGAGCGTTTCGTTCGACCGGCGGCCATAGGCGACGTCGAGGCGGCGCGCCGAATTCTCGCGTGCCAGCGTGGAAGCGTCGCTCCAGCGCTCGAAGATCGCCGGATGTTCCGGGATGCGTGCGCGGTTGTTGTATTGGGCGTCCAGCCAGACGGGGTCGAGGCGGGTCATGCAAGCTCCAGTGGGTGGGTTGACGGGCCGATTTTGATGCCCGTCGATCGCGGCGCCAACGCGCGGCGCGTCACCGGAGCGCGGCGAAGATTTGCTAGACTCCGGACTGATGTGGGGGGGTAGCTCAGCTGGGAGAGCGTCGCGTTCGCAATGCGAAGGTCGGGAGTTCGATCCTCCTCCTCTCCACCACACTCCCATGAACCACGGGCCTTTGCGGCCCGTTTTCTTTGGAACCCATCATCCAGCCCATCAGTTCAAACGGTGCTGGTGCTGGGGTACGAGGCGGTGAGACGACGCCGCCGGCCGTCGGATCGAGTCGCGCCAAGAGATTAGCCGCAGTACTCCAGAGATAGATCACGTCGCCATTTGCAGGATTGGCCACCCACTGGCAGCATGCGAGTCGCGCAACACTGGTTGGCTTTAGCCTGCGTTCGCGCCCGGAGACTCGACGCTCCGCCCCCTATGCATCGCTGCGCCGCGCTTTCGGTCGCTGCCCGTCAACGGGCGTGCGCGGAGAATGCCCGCATGAGCGAACCTTTGTTGCCCCGCGACGCTGCGGCGTCGTTCACACTGCCAAGCGAGATCAAAGGCATGTGCAGCCTGCCAAACTGGGTGGAGCTCTACACATTGAGCGAAACGTTCAGGTTCCATACGCCAGAGGTCACGGACCCGGGCCGCACGAACCCGAATGCGATGCCGGTACTTGTGAAGACGGGCGATGCGGGATCGGCCTCGCCGTTCGTGGCGCGGACTGTCCTCATGGCAAAGGAGGTGCTGCAGCTGGCCAGCGTTCCCGATCGTGAAAAGCACGGGGCATTGCTCGAGCAAATGCACCGCATCAAAGAGGAGCTGCTGCGGTGCGTCGATGCCTCCAGCGAACTAGCGCAGCTCGTGGAGAGCGAAGCCGCGGCCGTGGCGGCGACCGACTTTCGGCTGGCGTTAGGCAGCCGGGCGCTCGAACGGTTCCCCCACGTCGCCGACCTCGAGGGCAAGGTCACAACCATTCTGATCGGCGCTCGCCGTGCGATCACGGAGATCTGCCAGGTGCCCGGCCACTTCTGGCCGATGAGTCGAACGCACACCTCGCTGGACCACCTGCTGAGCAAGGAGCTCGAGCGCACGCTGGGCCCCGAGCACGCACTGGCCACCTACCTGCAGGAATTCGTCGCAGGCACGAAGCAACTCATTGCCTTCCGCAATGGCCAGGAGCATGTCGCGACGACGCAAGGGCCGCGGCTTCAGGTGCGCAATTTCGAGCTTATGCCGACCAATCAGCTGCGGCACCCGGTGTGGTATCTGGACGGCCAAGAGCCTGGAAACATCGCGGCCCAGACGCAGGCGATCCCCGAGTTCCTGCTTGGCTTGGCCGAGGCGATGTTCGTCGGCTGCGTCGACGCCACGTTGACTGAGTGGCCGCCAGTGTTCTTCGAGAGGATCGAGGAGGTGGACCCGGAGTGCCCGATGCGGTACCGCCTGACGATAGACGTGTCGGGGCTGCGTTTCCAGACGGACGCCGGCGCGGTGTAAGTTCCCCTCCTTTAGCTTGCGCTCTGCTGATCGTTGAGCGCCACTGAGCGAAAGCGCAACTGTGTACGCGCGATACTTGGCACCCTGTTCGCACGAGGCATTCGTCATGTACCGTCTGCACGGCTTTTGTCAGTCAGGGAACACGTTCAAGGTTGCGTTCCTGCTGCGCGCTCTCGCCCAACCCTGGGAGGCAGTCTTCGTTGATTTCATGCACGGCGCGACACGCGATCCACGTTGGCGCGAAACGGCCAACGAGATGGGTGAGGTACCTGTCCTTGACGATGGCGTTCGT
>JANMAW010000242.1:0-1879 GCA_031360005.1 Rhizobacter sp. | reverse complement strand
GCTGGCTGACCGGTCAATGCCCGGGCTGCTGCATCGCCCCGGCAACGCGTGCGAATGCGCCGCGCAGTTGCTCCCAGGCCTCGACTGCGAGCGAAGCCGGCCGTCGCAGCGGCCCGCTGCCGACGCGCTGGAGCGGTTCGCCCTTGCAGGCGAAAATCACGCTGTTGCTGCCATCGGCGTCGTCGACCCGCAGCACGTTTCCACCGAAGCTGCACCGGATCCGGTCGACATACACCATGAAGTGGGGGTGCGCTGCATGCAGGTTCACCGCCAGCACGCCGCCGGGCTGCAGCACCTCGAGGCAATCGTCGTAGAAGCGGCGCGAGCCCAGGGCGGCCGGCATGCCTTGCGCATCGAAGGCGTCGACCAACAGCACATCGAAGCGGCTGTCGGTCTCCCCGACGAAGCGTGCGCCATCGGCCGCGACCACCCGGAACCGGGCGCCGTCGGGCGGGATCTGGAAAGCGTCACGCAGTGCGATCACATGCGGGTTGATCTCGGCCACCACCAGCGAAGCGCGCGGCAGGTGGCGATGGCAGAACTTGGCCAGGGACCCCCCGCCGAGGCCGATCATGGCGATGCGCCCGGGCTCGGGGTTGAACATCAGGAAGCCCATCATCGTGCGGGTGTATTCCAGCTGCAGCACATCGGGCCGCAGGATCTGCATGCGGCTCTGAATCTCCGAGATCGAGAAGTGCAGCGACCTGGCATCGAGCTCCTCGCGCACGTACGGCCTGACGTGCTCGTCCGCGTGTTCGCCGCCAGCGCTGCCGTCGGACATGTCGCGTCAGGCCGCTTCCGCCGGCCAGCATGCATCGTCATCGGCCCACACCTGCAGCGCCGCGCCGCGCGATTTCAACGTCGCGGCGAGCCTGGGCAGCGCGCTGTCCGGCAGATGCGCCCAGGCGGCCGGGACCTCGCCGCGGTCGAGGCACTGGCTGTGCAGAACCCAGCGCCTGCCGAAAGAGCGCATCGCGTCGCGCGGCGTCGGCAGGTCGTGCGCGGCGATCGCATCGCTCGGCAGGTCGCCGCAGATGACCCACCAGCCGATCCACTCCGGCCGGTGCCGGCTCTCCACCGCCCAGAGGCTGGCGTAGGGCATCAGGTGCCAGGCGGGCCATTCGCCGATGCGGCCGTGCTCGATCGCCTGGCGCTGCAGACACGTCGCGACGTCGGCGCCACGCGCGGCACACCAGCTGTCTTCAGCGCCGGGTTCAGCAGCCGACATCGCAGCTCGTCGGGGCACGCCCGATCATCCCTGCCGCGCGCGCGCCCGCGATCGCCGCCGCAGCCCGAGCCGCCGGCGGTCGCGTCGCGGGATGGTGCCGAATGCGCCCGACGGTCGCCATCGCCTTCATGCGCGGCGTGGCGGCAGCGGGATGAACTCGGTCTCGCCGGGCACGCGCTCGAAGCGCTGGGCCTCCCAGTCGTCCTGGGCTTTCGCGATGAGCTCCTTGCGACTCGACACGAAGTTCCAGACCATGAAGCGATGCCCGAGCGGCGCACCGCCGATCAGCACCACGCGGGCGCCGCGTGGCGCACTCAGCACCGGCTCGGACTCCGGCTCGAGCACGACCATCGTGAACGCCGGCACGAGCTCGCCGTCGAGCTCGAAATCGTGGTCGACGCTGTACAGCGCACGCTCGACGGCGGCCGCTGGAACCGTGATGGAAGCGCCCGATGCAAGCGCGAAGTTCAGGTCCGCGTACAGCGTCGGCGACAACGTGCGCACAGGCGATTCGAGGCCCCATGCGCTGCCGACCAGCACGCGGACCAGCACGCCGTCGATGTCGCGCGCCGGGATCTCGGCGCCGGTGACGTGCTGGAAGCTCGGCGCATCCTCTTCGTGTTCGGCCGGCACGGCGACCCACAGCTGCAG
>JANMAW010000192.1:0-6322 GCA_031360005.1 Rhizobacter sp. | reverse complement strand
GTGCCAGATCTCGTCGAACGGTGCGGCCACGCCGTCCTTCTCTTCGCGGATCAACCCGTGGAAGCGCACGCTGACGATCTGGCGCTCGGCTTCGGTCGCGACATCGAGGACCTGGGCATCGATCTGCACGACGTCGGTCGTCTGCGCGGCGCCAACGCGGTCCTGCAGGTCGAGCTTGATCGACGCGAACATCTCCGGCGTCGTGAAGTTGCGCAGGTCGTTCAGGTCCGACGTGTCGTTCGCCGCCTGCATGCGGATGAAGATCATCTTCGCGACGCGTTCGAACCCGGCGGCGTCGAAACCGGCCGGCAGGATCGGTGCGCCGGCGGCGGCCACCGGCGCGCCCAGCGCCGCGGCGGGTGCGGCCTGGCCCCAGCCCGATCCGCTGGACGCTGGCTGCGGTGCGCCACCGGCGAACTGAAAGCCGTTCGGCGTGGCCATCGAGCCGGGGGCCGAGCGTTGAGCAAAGCGGCTCATCACGAAGCGGATTGCGAAGAAAGCGACCAGCGCGAGCAGCACCATCATGATGATGTTGCCGAACTCGGCGCCCATCCCGAAGTGGCTCATCAGCGCGGCGATTCCGAGACCTGCGGCCAGACCGGCGATCGGGCCCATCCACGAGCGTTTCGGCGCGGCGGCAGCGGCGGCAGCACCTGCCGTCGCCGGCGCGGCGGCCGTGGCCTCGGCCGGCTTCGCGGGTGCGGCCGCCGGCGGCGTGCGTGCCGGCAGGCTGCGCTGCATGCCGGCAGAGCCGCCACCACCGATGCGTTTGGCGTCGGCGGCCGTCGGCGCGAGCCCGGCACAAATCACCGCGAACGACAGGGCGAGGATCAGTGACTTCATGGAGCGTTCCTTGTTGGCCTCAGGCGCGAGGCGTCGAAGTTGATGATACGGATACCCAATGACCCCTTTCATCAACGTACGTTATCTGCGGGTGCGTTGCAAAAAGGCAAGAGACCGCTCCCGCTGATTGACGAGCGCTGGGCCTGCATGCCAGACTGCGCGCCCGGCGACGTTGCGACCCGCATCCGCCGCCTTGAATTGCAGGAGGTGCCCCATGAATCCATCCGCCATCGCCACTTCGTCGGCCGTTGCCTGACCTGCGTTCACTGCCCTCGAGTTCATCCTGCCTGCCGCCTGACCGAGCCTTCGGCTGGGCGGCAGGCGCTGCGAAAAGTCTCTTTCGCGGCATCCTGAGGTCTGACGGTTTGCGCCGATCGCGCGGCTGACGTTTCCACCCCACGCTTGCCCTGCGTGCGTTGCGCGCGCCGGGGTATCGGCGCGCGTCCGACGACGCCGCGCGCACCGTGAAACGAAAGCTCAGACCCATCATGATCGAGATCCATTTCGAACGCCTGCGCACCCTGGGCCTGACGCCCGCGCTGGCGAACCGTGCTGCTGCCACTGCCGCCGCGTGCGAAGACGGCGCCGGCGGCTGCGGCGAACTTCAACTGCTGCGGCTCGTCGAGGTGCACCGCGAGACCGTTCGTCTGCACGACGGCGCCGACAAACACAGCGCGCGCGTGATGCCACGGCTCACCCGTGCGCTCGATGACGCCGAATCGGCGCTGGCCGTCGGCGACTGGGTGCTCGCCGCCGCCGACGCCCATCGCCAGTTGTGGGTGCATGAACGCGTGCCGCCTCTGTCGCGGATCGTCCGGCGCGACGCCGACGGGCGTCGCCACCCGGTCGTCAGCAACGTCGACACCGCGCTGCTGGTGATGGGCCTCGACGATGACTTCAACCCGCGCCGGCTCGAGCGCTACCTCGCGCTGGTCCAGGCGAACGGAGACGACGCCAGCGGCGTGCTGCCGGTGGTCGTGCTGACCAAGGCCGACGTGATTGCGCGCACGCCCGGATTGCTGGCCCAGCGCCTCGCGGCATTGCAAGGGCGCGTGCCAGCGCACATCGAGCTGCTCGCGGTCGACGGCACCGACCCGCACACCGCGCAGCGCCTGGCCGCTTACCTCGGCGCGGGCCAGACCCTTGTCGTGCTCGGTTCGTCGGGCGCCGGCAAATCGACGCTGACGAACACCCTGCTCGGCACGGCGACGCAGGACACCGGCGCGGTGCGCGAGCACGATGGCCGCGGCAAGCACACGACGACCTCGCGTTCGCTGCACTGCCTCCCGGGTGGCGCCTGCGTGATCGACACGCCGGGGCTGCGGACGCTGCGACCCGACGCCGACGCGGCCGCGCTGACGGCGACCTTCGGCGATGTCGAAGCGCTGGCTGCGCGCTGTCGCTTCCGCGACTGCCGGCACCACGACGAACCCGGCTGCGCGGTGCGCGAGGGCGTGGCGGGCGACCGCCTGCGCAACTACCACAAGCTGTTGCGCGAGGCGCGGCGCGACACGGTCAGCGTGTTCGAGCGCCAGCAGCAGGTGTCGCAGTGGAAGGCGCGCAGCAGGGCATCGCGCGAGCGCATCAGGACCAAGCGCAACGACGGGTAGGCGTCGGCCAGCTTCAGAACGGAACGGCCGATTCGACTTGCACGGTTTCAGCGCCGACCGGGTGCGCAAACCGCAGCGACGCGGCGTGCAGCAGCAAGCGTTCGGCACGCGAGGGCAGCACGGGCGGTGAGTAGAACGCGTCGCCGAGGATCGGGTGGCCGATTGCGAGCAGGTGCACGCGCAACTGGTGGGCACGGCCGGTGACCGGTTCGAGTTCGAGCCGCGTCGTGTTATGCCCGGCATCGAACGCCAGCACGCGGTAGCGCGTCAGCGACGGCTTGCCGTGCGCAGCGTCGACCTGTTGCAGTGGCCGGTTCGGCCAGTCGGCGCACAGCGGCAGATCGATCTCGCCGTGCGCCGGTGTGACGCAGCCGTGCACGACGGCCACGTAGCGCTTGTGGACTTCGCGCTGCGCGAACGCGTGGCTGAGCTGCCGCTGTGCGGTCGCGCCGCGGGCGAACAGCATCAGGCCCGAGGTCGCCATGTCGAGCCGGTGCACGACGAGCGCATCGCCGAATGCGGCCCGCACCCGCGCCGCGAGGCAGTCGTGTCGATCCTCGCCTCGCCCCGGCACCGAAAGCAGGCCGGCGGGCTTGACCGCGACGATGAAGGCGGCGTCGACGCGCGCCAGCTCGAGTTCGTCCGGCGGCCGCATCAGCGCGGCCCGGCCAGCGCGTCGCGCCTCGCCATCGCCGGGAACAAGCGCACCCACATGCCCGCGACGACGAGCGTGCCGAAACCGCCGGGCAGCACCGAACCCACCGACCCGAGCAGCGCGGCGGTGGCGAGGGATTCGAATTCGCCGAGCAGCGACAGCACCGGGTCCCGGCTAGCCCAGCGTGCACGCCGCGCGCATCAGCGCGTCGCCCCGGCCTGCATCTGCGCCGAGCTCAGAACGTGCACACCCGGCGCACCCGCCAGCGTGGTCGCGAGCATCGCGCCTGCCACGGTCAGCGCCGGGATCGGCCTCATGCTGCGCGGCACGATCCACAGCACCGG
The DNA here is from genome assembly GCA_031360005.1 of Rhizobacter sp. Taxonomy (GTDB): domain Bacteria; phylum Pseudomonadota; class Gammaproteobacteria; order Burkholderiales; family Burkholderiaceae_C; genus LMDS01. Next base: position 2,870 of record JANMAW010000192.1, on the reverse strand, counting down.
CGCAAGCAGGCGCATCGTCCAGACCTCGCCAGAGCGCGTCGGCTGGCCCAGCGCGGCGCGGTCGCCGATCAGCAGCGAAGGCGGCGCGATCACGACCGTCGCGTAGCCGAGCTGCGCGACGCCGTCCTGCATCTCGCCCTTGACGCGGTTGTAGAAGATGCGCGAGTTCGCATCGGCGCCGAGTGCCGAGACAACGGCCAGGCGCGTCGCGCCGGCGGCGCGCGCGGCGCGGGCGGTGTTGACGACGAAGTCGAAATCGACCTGTCGAAACGCCGCTTCGGAGCCGGCCGCCTTGATGGTGGTGCCGAGCGTGATGTACACGTCATCGACCGCCGGCAGCGGCTGCGGCAGCCGCGCGAAATCGACGCTGTGCACGGTCGTTCTCGCGTCGGTGATGATCCCGGGCACGGTGCGCCTCACCAATGCGTGCAGATGGCCGTAACGCGGGCTGGACCGCAGCAGCGGCAGCAGTGCGCGGCCGACCAGGCCGGTGGCCCCCGCGAGAAGCGCGGTTCGTGGCTCACCGGTCAGCGCGGCGCGTGGCCCATCGAGCGACGCGGTGCGGGGGCGAGCGGCGGAAGCGGTCATCCGGGCACTGTACCTGCGCCCGAACAGCCACGCGGCGCCCGTCGCCGGTCAGCGCTTCGGCGGGTTCAGGCGCGCCGGCGGCTTGCCGCTGCGTTGACCGTCGGGGCGCGGCCCTTGCGGTCGCGCGGGAGCCGACGGGCGCGCGCCATTGCCGCCACGCCCACCCCCCGATCCATTGCCGCCACCGTGACTGCCGCGGCCGCCGCCACCACCCCCTGCGTGATGCCGCTGGCCGCCCCGACCGGCGTTTTCGCCGATCACCATGCGGCCGAGCACGATCGGCTCGGGCTTCTCGCCCGGGTGCGGCTCGAAGCCGGGAACGATTTCCTTCGGGATCTCGCGCTTGATCAGCCGTTCGATGTCGCGCAGGAAGCCATTCTCGTCGACGCACACCAGCGACACCGCCTCGCCCTTCGCGCCGGCGCGGCCGGTGCGGCCGATGCGGTGCACGTAGTCTTCGGGCACGTTGGGCATCTCGTAGTTGACGACGTGCGGCAGCATGTCGATGTCGATGCCTCGCGCGGCGATGTCGGTCGCGACCAGCACCGTCAGGTCGCCGGTCTTGAACTCGGCCAGCGCCTTCGTGCGGGCGGTCTGGCTCTTGTTGCCGTGGATCGCCATCGCGCTGATGCCCTTGCCCAGCAGGTGATCGACGAGCCGGTTCGCGCCGTGCTTCATGCGCGTGAACACCAGCACCTGGTCCCAGTCGTTTTGCTTGATCAGGTGGACCAGCAGGTCCTTCTTCATCTCGCGGCCCACCGGGTGAACCTTCTGCGCCACCCCGTCGGCGGTCTGGTTGCGACGCGCCACCTCGATCAGCACCGGCTTGTTCAGCAGCCGGTCGGCGAGCGCCTTGATCTCGTCGCTGAAGGTCGCGCTGAACAGCAGGCTCTGCTTCTTCGCCGGCACTACCGCGAGGACCTTCTTGATGTCGTGGATGAAGCCCATGTCGAGCATGCGGTCGGCTTCGTCGAGAACGAAGATCTCGACATGCGACAGGTCGAGCGTGCGCTGCTGGTGGTGGTCGAGCAGGCGGCCCGGCGTCGCGACGAGGATGTCGACGCCGCGGCGCAATTTGTCGATCTGCGGCTGCATGCCGACGCCGCCGAACATCACCATGCTGGTGAGGCGCGCGTACTTGCCGTAGGTGCGAACGCTTTCCTCGACCTGCGCGGCGAGTTCGCGGGTCGGGGTGAGGATCAGCGCGCGGATCGGCAGTTTGCCTTTGGCGTCACGCACCGCGGGCCTGGCCATCAGGCGATGCAGCAGCGGCAGCACGAAGCCGGCGGTCTTGCCGGTGCCGGTCTGGGCGCCGCCCATCACGTCGCCGCCGGAGAGCACGGCCGGGATGGCCTGGACCTGGATCGGCGTCGGCGTGGTGTAGCCGTATTCGTGAACGGCGCGCAGCAAGGGCTCGGCGAGGCCGAGGGTGTCGAAAGACATGGGATTCCAAACGGAGAGGGATCGGCCTGTCGCTCGTAGGTCGGGCGCCAGTCGCAGGCGGAAGGGGGTGTGGTGAGCCGCTCGTTCGCAAGGACGAAGGCTCGGTCAGGGTGACCTCGGCGCGGTGACTGGTGACCGCGCGATATCGGTATTCTAACCGGCGAGCTTGCGTGCATCTGCCGAACAGGCCGGTGTTCACCGCGTTGACATGCGCGGATCGCGGCGCACAGAGCGAACCGGGCAGCGCCGAGCGGCGACAATATCGGGTTCGCTGCCGCTCGCGCGGGCGGCGGCGCAGCTTTCAGAACTTCCCCAGGACAACCCCGATGGCCCAGTACGTCTTTACCATGAACCGCGTCGGCAAGATCGTGCCGCCGAAGCGGCAGATCCTCAAGGACATCTCGCTCAGCTTCTTTCCCGGCGCGAAGATCGGCGTTCTCGGCACGAACGGGTCGGGCAAGAGCACGCTGCTCAAGATCATGGCCGGCATCGACCACGACATCGAAGGCGAAGCGACGCCGATGCCGAACCTGAAGATCGGCTACCTGCCGCAGGAGCCGGTGATGGCGCCGGACCAGACCGTCCGCGAGGCGGTCGAGGAAGGCATTGGCGGCGCGCTGGCCGCGAAGAAGCGGCTCGACGAGGTGTATGCCGAATATGGCGAGCCCGATGCCGATTTCGACAAGCTCGCCTCCGAGCAGGCCGACCTGGAGGCCATCATCTCGTCGGCCGGTAGCGAGAACACCGACCTGCAGCTCGAGATCGCCGCTGACGCGCTGCGCCTGCCGCCATGGGAGGCCGTCGTGGGCAAGCTGTCGGGTGGCGAGAAGCGCCGCGTC
>JANMAW010000103.1:0-1792 GCA_031360005.1 Rhizobacter sp. | reverse complement strand
CGGCTTCGGGACGCGCACGCCGGCGCCGGCGAGGCGGTACAGCGCGTCGACCTCGGCGCTTTGCCAGGCGGCCTCCAGCGCCTCGCGGCCGAAGCGCGTGCCTTTCGCCATCGCGCGCGCCTGGCGGGTGTTCTTGACCTTTCGGTTCTCGGTGTAGTCGACCGCCTGCCGGAAGCTGCGATGCGTCGCCTCCTTGTAGACCTTGGCACAGCGCGTGTCGTCGCCGCAGCGCACCACGTAGACCATTGCCTCCTTGCCGCTCATCAGCTGACGCACGACGGTGTCGATCAGGCCTTCGTCGATAAGTGTCCGAAGTCGCTTGGGTGGTTTCATGGGCGCCATTCTGCCCGTGCCTGCACGCCGCCGGTCTGCCTTGCCACGCCGAGCGTCGACGGCTCCCGCCGCCGACCGCACGATGAAGGTCGCTCCGAGGGCCCCCGCTGATGCAGAATCCAGCGCTGCGCCGCCGCGCAAGAGGACAAAACCGCCATGGATGACCTGCCGACTTCCCGCCGCCGCGCTCTGCGCGCTGGCGCTGCCGCGTGTACCGCCGCGGCGTTTCCGCTGATCGGCCGCGCCCAGGCCTGGCCCGCCAAGCCGATCCGGTTCGTCGTGCCGTTCGCACCCGGAGGGAGTTCTGAAATCGTCGCCCGTGCGGCAGCGGCCGAGCTCACCAAGACACTCGGCCAGAGCGTCTATGTCGACAACAAGCCGGGCGGCGCGGGCAACGTCGCGATGGCCGAGGTCGCGCGCTCCGACGACCAACACACGCTGATCCTCGGGCACATCGGCACGCTGGCGGTCAATCCGTACATCTTCGACAAGCTGCCGTACGATCCGGTCAAGGATTTCAAGCCGATCTCGCTGCTCGCGAAGGTGCCGAGCCTGTACGTGATTCACCCCGACGTTCCGGCGACGAACCTGAAAGAGTTCGTCGCGCTGTGCAAGGCCAAGCCGGGGCAGATGAACTACGGCTCGGCAGGCAACGGCAGTGCCGGCCACCTGGCCTTCGAATACCTGAAGATGGCGGCGAACATCTTCGTGCTGCACGTGCCGTACCGCGGCACCGGGCCGCAGCTGACCGATCTGCTGGCGGGCCGGCTGCACGCCTCGTCGGTCGGCGCGCCGGCGATCCTGCAGTTCATCAAGGCCGGCAAGCTGCGCTGCATCGCGACCGGCACGCCGCAACGGATTGCGCAACTGCCCGAGGTGCCGACGGTGGCCGAGCAGGGCTTCCCCGGTTTCGAGATGACGCAGTGGTACGGTCTGCTCGCCCCGGCCTATCTGCCGCAGCCGGCGGCCGACAAGCTTTCGGCCGCCGCGGCGAACGCGATGCGCGAGCGGGTGGTCATCGATCGACTCGCCAACGATGCAGCGATCCCGGTCGGCAGCACGGCGGCCGAGTTCGCGCGCTTCATCGCGATCGAGCAGCAGCGCTGGAGGCCGGTGATCGCGCGCGCGAAGGTCAAGCCCGATTGATCCCGCACAGGGCCCCGGGGGACAAGGGTTGCGCCGCTCGGCGCAGGATCAGGCATCGAGGGGCGTCCCGTCGGGCCGATGCTGGCCGGTTTTCAGAAAGGTCGAAATGCGGGATCTGACCTGGCGCCGGATCGGCGGAATCGGCTTGGTGCTCGCCGTCGTGTTGATGTTCAGCGCATGCACCAGCCTGCCGGTGGTCGACCGCGTCGCCATCGCGAGCGAGGCGATTGCGCTGAGCCCCGCGACGACGCTGGGCCGCATCGCGCAGGGGTCGACCCCCGCGCCCGATCTGTCGGGCTTCCGGCTGATGCCG
>JANMAW010000043.1:0-2600 GCA_031360005.1 Rhizobacter sp. | reverse complement strand
TCGGCCGGAGCGAGGTTCACGGTGATGCGCTTGTTGTGCGGAAACTCGAGACCGCTGTTCTGGATTGCGGCGCGCACGCGTTCCCGAGCCTCCTTGACTTCGGTGTCGGCCAGGCCGACGAGCGTGAAGCTGGGCAAGCCGTTGGCGAGATGCACCTCGACCGTGACCTCGGGTGCCTCGAGTGCATGCAGCGCGCGGCTGTGGATGACGGCGAGCGACATGGTGAGGTGTTGGTTGGGCTCGAAGCAGCGCTGCGGCAGCGCTGCAGAGATTGTGCCGCGCCGTCCCAAACCGCCTCCGGGTGAGCGCGCACCGACATAGTGCGCTCGCCTGCGCATCGATCTGGTGCCTGATCGCCCCAATCGAGTACCCGGCAAGCTGCGCCCGCACGGTAACGAGCTGCAAGCACGCTGGCACACATCCTGCAAAACGCTGGCATCCCCGCCAAACCAACGGAGCCTCAAAAATGAACAAATCGATTCTGCTTTTCACTGTCACGTCGCTGCTGGGCGCTGCCGCGCATGCGGAAGACCCGCCCCCGTCGCCGTTCACCGCCAACATCAATCTGACGAGCAACTACAAATACCGTGGCCAGGACCAGGGCAACAACAAGCCGGCGCTGCAGGGCGGGTTCGATTTCTCGAAGGACGGCTTCTACATCGGCAACTGGAACTCGAGCATCGGTTTCACCAACGCCGGCATCGAGATGGACTTCTACGGCGGCTACAAGGGCGAGATCACCAAGGACCTGACCTACGACGCGGGCGTTCTGCAGTACTACTACCCCCAGAAGGACCGGGGCGCCAACGGGTTCGCCAACTTCAACACCACCGAGATCTACGGTGCGTTGAGCTTTGGCCCGGCGTCGATCAAGTACTCCCACACCGTGTCGAAAGATTACTTCGGCTGGGGATCGGTGGCGGGCAGAAGCACCTTCAGCGGCCGCAACACCGGCTACCTGGATCTGGCGGCCAACTTCCCGGTAGCCACCGCGCTGACGCTGAACACGCACCTCGGCTACACGCGTTATTCGAGCGATCTGCGCAACAACGTCTTTGTCAACGGAGTGGCCTTGCCGAATTATTACGACTACAAGGTCGGCGTCACCTACGACCTGGGTTCGGGCTTCTCGGTCGCCGGCGCTGTCGTCGGCGCCAACAAGAAGGATTTCTACGACCCGATCAACAAGACGCGCTTCATCGCGACGATCACCAAGTCCATGTAGTCCGGTCGGCAGGGCGCGCGATTCGTCTGCGCGCCTGACCGTTGCTTCACTCCCCTCCAGAAAGGTTCGACCATGAAGATGGTGACTGCCATCGTCAAGCCGTTCAAGCTTGACGAAGTCCGCGAAGCCCTCAGCGCCATCGGCGTGCAGGGCGTCACGGTGACCGAAGTCAAGGGCTTCGGCCGCCAGAAGGGCCACACCGAGCTCTACCGCGGCGCCGAGTACGTCGTCGACTTCCTGCCCAAGGTGAAGATCGAGGCGGCGGTGGACGACGCAATCGTCGACCGTGTCATCGAAGCCATCGAAAGTGCTGCCCGAACCGGCAAGATCGGCGACGGCAAGGTGTTCGTTTCGACGCTCGAGCAGGTGGTGCGCATCCGCACCGGCGAGACCGGCAAAGACGCTCTCTGAAGCACAACAACGAGACAACCATGAGAAAACTCATTGCTTCAATCGCCCTGGGCTTTGCCGCCCTCGGCTTCGCGGGCGCTTCGCTCGCACAGGATGCGGCTTCCGCACCCGCTGCTGCCGGCATCGCGCCGGCAGCCTCCGACACCGCATCTGCGCCTGCGGCAGCGGCCTCGGGGGCCGTGGCACCTGCGGCGGCAGCGTCCACCCCGGTGGCCAACAAGGGCGACACCGCATGGATGATCGTCGCGACGGCGTTCGTCATCATGATGTCGATCCCGGGCCTGGCGCTGTTCTACGGCGGCCTGGTCCGCAGCAAGAACATGCTGTCGGTGCTGATGCAGGTCATGGTCACCTTCTCGATGATCGTCGTGCTGTGGTGCATCTACGGCTACAGCCTGGCCTTCACCGAAGGCAACGCGTTCGTCGGCGGCTTCGATCGCCTGTTCATGAAAGGCCTGTTCGATCCGGCGAAGGGCGAGTTCGCGATGGCCGCCACGTTCAGCAAGGGTGTCTACATTCCCGAGCTGCTGTTCATGGCATTCCAGGCGACGTTCGCGGCCATCACCTGCTGCCTGATCGTCGGCGCGTTTGCCGAGCGCGTGAAGTTCTCGGCGGTGCTGCTGTTCATGGCGCTGTGGTTCACCTTCAGCTATGCGCCGATCGCGCACATGGTCTGGTTCTGGGCGGGCCCTGACGCGTACTCGTCCAAGGAGGTGATCGATGCAACGAACGCCAAGGCCGGCTTGCTCTGGCAGTGGGGTGCGCTCGATTTCGCGGGCGGTACCGTCGTGCACATCAATGCCGCTGTCGCAGGCCTGGTCGGTGCATTCATGATCGGCAAGCGCGTCGGTTACGGCAGGGAGGCGTTCACGCCACACTCGCTGACGTTGACGATGGTCGGCGCCTCGCTGCTGTGGGTCGGCTGGTTCGGTTTCAATGCCGGATCGGCACTCGAGGCCAACGG
>JANMAW010000030.1:0-3313 GCA_031360005.1 Rhizobacter sp. | reverse complement strand
TTCGTAGCGGCGGAACGGGTTCGGCTGGTTCGCCCAATCGAGTTGTCCGGGGCCGTCGGCATAGCGGTTGAACTGATGCTTGGTGCGCTCGTGATAGCGCATTGCCGCCTTGATCTGGTCGGTGTCGTGCATGGCGCTGCTAGGGTCGGGCGCACGCCCCTATCGGCCACCCCTCGGTAGGACGACAGTGTGCGCGCTGAGTTTCGGCAATCGTGTCGGGGATCAGCGCCACGACGTCGGACATAAGAAACACAGTATCTGACGTGATCGGATGCTTTGCTCTAGGCACATCATCTTCGCAAAACTCGGTAGGAGGCAGTGGGGACGCGATGAGGGCGATCAACGGCATCGTTCGGGGCGATGGATCGGGAACGATAAAGGTAATCGTCATGGGCGGTGGCCGACCGTGAGTGCAATCCGTTCGATAATCGTAGCCACCATGGCGCTGGTCTGCGGTATTGCAAATTGCACAACCGCTTGGAGCGCATTCTTCCTTATTCGGCCACAGTAGCCTGCCCCTGGCCGCTCGATGACAAGTTCATCGTAGGCTTTAGGTTCGACGTGACGATATGGCGGAGCGCCCGCCGTAGCGCGGTCTGCAGGCCGAACGGGCGGTATTGAGCTGCAAACGGATCAGGGAATTTTTGCGGGCCGAGCAGGGAATTTGAGACGACCGAGCAGGGAAACTACTGAGTGCCAGGTTCGGACTGTCGCCATGGCTGTGGCCGTGCATACGAGTCTCGCCGACGGAACTGGTCGCACCTGAAACGAGCGGATCAAGATTGTCGCGACCGCCCCGCGGCCGGAACAATGTTGTCGGCAGGGTGCCGCCTCAGCCCATCAACTGCATTGCGCAGACACGCTCGAGCGACAGGTTTGGCAAAAGGTGATTGCGTGCTTGAGCACCCGCCCGCGGCACATTCCGGACTTTGGTAGCGATCCGAAGCGGACGCCAGCGGGCCTTTCCGTCGGAGCGGGCAAGAGCTATTCTTGCTCGTCACACGCGCGCCATGTTCAAGCACCCCATAGGCATGTTTGCAGAGTACCCGCATGCTGCCGCGGTGTTCGCCTTTGCGGCCGCTTTAGGAATGTTGTCGGCATGCGGCGGAAGTGATGAGGCCGCAACACCTCCTGAAGCGAAGTCCTTGGAAAGTGCGAGGCCGACATTCGAAGGCGCACGCGTGTCGGGCCGCGATGATGCACTTCAGATCGTCGCGCGCGGCGTCGTGGCACCGCTGTACTACTGCGAGCTCGCTCACGCCGTACTGGTGCGCGTGTTCGAAATGCGCTCAATCGCACGCGGCGCAGATCTCCCTGTTTCAACCGGCGACAGATGGGTTGTGACGCTCGACGCGCAGCCGCTCGGTGCAGGGGCGGTCGAGAACCAGACCGGCGTCGACATCGAGGCTGCGGACAATGCCGAAGCGCTGATTCTTCGCGGCGAAGCCGGCCTCGTGCGGGCTGTCCTTCGCTTCGAGCGCTTTGCCCTCGGCGCGGCGCAGGTCGATGGCGCCATCACGCTCGAAGTGTCGCGTACGGTCGTCGGCACGGGGTGGACACACCGTTGTCAAGCCGAGGCCCTGTCCATCACCGACGGTCACGGGACGCGGCACTGGTCGTATCTCGACGCCGCCGTCGATGCGCAGCGGTTTGTCCAGAGGCTGACCGTCGTATCCGACGTGCCCATGGATGGGGCAGCTCGAGTGTGGATAGACGTTACGTCGAGCACACCCGGTCGACTCAATGCAGCGTGGGCAGGGGCGACCCTGTCATCAGGGCGTTATGTCGCCACCGGCGTGATCGGATTTCTAAAGGCCCGCCTAACGCTGCAGGTGTCAGCGGACGGCGGCTGGACGATCGACGTTGACAACGACAAGGACGACCGCATTGATTTCGTGGTTCGGGCCTCGGCTGACGAGGCACGAGCGCTGGTGTCGGCCCAGTAAACCCGGCAGAAGTTGATCGATTCCAAAGATCGTTTGCGGGACGAGAAGATCAAGTTTCGCCAGATCATCTGCGACGTGGCGGAATGTTGCGAATTGCATCGAACAACGCCGAGCACGAAGAAGATGACGATGACCTTGAAGTCGATGACGGCGGAGGCAGCATCGAGATCGGCTTCAACGCCACGTACTTGGTCGATCTGCTTAGCAAGGTCTTACGAAAGCGGCCGGTGGTGAAATTCGGCTTGTCCGCCTCGCCATTGCGAGCCCGCATGGCTTACAGCGACATTGACGGCCGGTGCACCATTGCCGCCCGCCAGCGCTGCAGGTGCGGGTGCTGCTCACCGGGCTTGACCTTTACCACGCGCGCAAAGTCAACGGCCACCACCGCGGTGATGTCCGCAATGCTGAATCGATCTGCGGCGATGAATTCGCGGCCGGCCAAACGGTCGTTCAGCGTGACGAAGAACTGCTGCACCCTCGCCAGACCACGCTGTGCCAGCTCAGGAATCTGCGGATAGTCCACCGGCCCGGGCAGCGCCCGATTGGCCATCGCCGGTGCGCTGTTGCGCAGCGCCTCGGCGATGGCCAGCAGCCCCTCGAACTCCATGCGCCAGTTCCAACTCGCAATCTCGGACTTTTCCTGCGGTGTGCCTCCCAGTAGCGGGGGCTGTGGGTAGCGGGCCTCCAGGTAAGCGGTGATCGCCGCGTTGTCGGTCAGCAGCAGACCTTCGTCGGTGCGCAGCGCCGGCACGGTGCACTGCGGGTTCGCCTTCCGGTAGGCGTCGCTCAGTTGCTCGCCATTCCTCAGGTCAACCTCGACCGTCTGATGGACCACGCCCTTCTCGGCGAGCAGGATGCGAGCGCGGCGCGGGCTCGGCGCTGTGGCGCAGTCGTAGAGGGTGATCATCGTTGGGCCTTCGCGGATGGGGGAAATGGAGCGTCATTGCGACACGGCCAGCTTGTCCTGGGTCTTGGTGTCGAAGTCGCCGCCGTCATGGCGCTCGTGCAGCTGTCTGGACGGCTCGCCCCAGGTGCGGTTGACCATGCGGCCGCGTTGCACGGCCGGGCGTTGGGCGATCTGGTCCGTCCAGCGCAGGATGCTGGTGTAGGCCTGAACCTGCAGGAACTCGCCCGCTTCGTAGAGCTGTCCCTTTGCGAGGGTGCCGTACCAGGGCCAGACCGCCATGTCGGCGATGGTGTAGTCGTCCCCCGCCAGATACGGGCTCTCATCGAGGCGCCGGTCGAGCACATCGAGCTGACGCTTGACCTCCATCGCGTACCGATCGATGGCGTATTCGATCTTGGTCGGTGCGTACGCGTAGAAGTGGCCGAACCCGCCACCGAGAAAGGGCGCACTGCCCATCTGC
>JANMAW010000026.1:0-7762 GCA_031360005.1 Rhizobacter sp. | reverse complement strand
TCGATGTCGATCGTGCCGTTCTGCAGCAGCGGGATGCGGTTCGCCGACGTCACCGCCTGCAACTGCAGCTTCAGATCGGCGCGGCCGGTCGCCTTCTTCACCTCATCGACGATCTTCATGCAGATGTCGAAGCCGAACCCGATCGGCTGCGCCTTGTCGTCGAGGTACGAGAACGGGATCGACGATTCGCGGTAGGCCAGCGTGATGCTGCCCGACTGTTTGATCTTGTCGAGGGTGGAGACTGCCTGTGCCAGCGCCAGTGCCGGTGCGGCCAGTGCCAACAGCGAGAAGGCCTTCAGGGGAATCGCGTGCATCGAGGTTTCCTTGATCGGGTTGCGGGGTGGGGGGATGGTACGGGTCGTGCCTCGGCGGTCAATGCCCCGGCGCGGTTTGCCGCTAGCATTTGCGCCGGGCCAGCGGTCTGCGGAACGTCGCGCGCCGGCGCCCGAGCGCACCACCATCTCATGAGGAGCCAGTCTCAATGACGCCGAAGCTGAAGAAGACCGTCCTGCTGATCGCACTCGCCGCGTGCACCGGCGGCGCAGGGGCCGCCGACGAGCCCAAGCTGCTCAACATCTACAACTGGTCGGACTACATCGCCGACGACACGCTCAAGAACTTTGAGAAAGAGACCGGCATCAAGGTCAACTACGACAACTACGACGCCAACGAGATCCTCCATGCCAAGCTGGTGGCGGGCAAGACCGGCTACGACATCGTCGTCCCCGGCTCGCATTTCGCGAAGACGCAGATCGCCGGGGGGCTGCTGCAAAAGCTCGACCGCAGCAAGCTGACGAACTGGGGCAACCTCGACAAGGGCCTGCTCGAACAACTCGCGAATGTCGACCCCGGCAACCAGTACCTTGTCGATTGGCTGTGGGGCTATGTCACCGTGGGCATCAACACCGCGAAGGTGAAGGCCGCTCTCGGAGACCTGCCGATGCCCGACAACGCCTGGAGCCTGATCTTCGACCCGAAGTACGCGGCGAAGCTGAAGACCTGCGGCGTGAACTTCCTCGACTCGGCGTCCGAGGTGTTGCCGGTGGCGATGCTCTACGTCGGCAAGCCCGCCTACAGCAAGACCGCGGCCGACTACGACGCGGCGGCCAGGATGCTGAAGAGCGTGCGGCCCTACGTGACGCGCTTCTCGTCGTCGGGCTACATCAACGACCTGGCCGGCGGCGCGCTCTGCGCAGTGATGGGCTACTCGGGCGACATCAACATCGCGCGCGCCCGCGCCATCGAAGCGAATCCGAAGGCGCCACCCAGGATCGAGGCGCTGGTGCCCAAGGGCGGTGCGACGCTGTTCTTCGACACGATGGCGATCCCGAAAGACGCGCCGCACCCCGGCAACGCGCATCGCTTCATCAACTACATCCTGCGTCCCGAGGTGCACGCCGCGCTGACCGACAAGGTGTTCTATGCGAATCCGAACGCAGCGTCGCTGAAGTTCGTCAAGAAGGACGTGGCCGGGAACAGGACGATCTTCCTGAGCGATGCCGACAAGGCGCGCATGACGCCGCCCGATGCGGTGCCGCAAGACATCCGGCGCGTGCAGACGCGCGTCTTCACGAGCTTTAAGGCGGGAAAATAACGGTCCTGGCGGCGGCCGGTGCCGGTCCGGCGACGCGGACGTGGTCGCGCATCGGCGTAGCGAGCGCTTCGTCGGCGATCGTCCCTCCGACAGCGCGTGCGAGCGCCAAAGCGCGTGGCCAAGCCGGCCGTCGGTTCAGCCGAGATGCGAGCCCGGGAGCGGGTGCACCGACCTGCGCTCGAAGCGTCGCGCGTCGGCCACGTGATCCCAGCGTTCGACGACGCAGCGCCGCGCTGCGTTGCCACCCCCGTGTGCCACCCGCGCGGCCGCTCCGACCCGGATCAGGTTGACGGAGTTGCCTGCGTCGGCGCGCACCCGGTCGCTGACCGACGTGCCGGCCTGCACCGCCCAAACGGCGCGTGGCAGGTCCGGCCAGCGCTCACGTAACGGCAGCACGAACGGCAAGTGGATGTGGCCGCCGACGATGATGTCGGCGCCCGCGGCCGACCAGCGCCGCACCGCGGCCTCGCGGCCGTGCAGCAGATTGTGGCGATCCTGCTCGCGCGTCACCGCCACCGGCTGGTGCACGACGACGATGCGCGATTGCGCCGGGCGCGCCTTCTCGAGCCGCTGCGCAACGACTTCGATCTGTTCGCCCGAAACCTCGCCGTCGGCGTGGCGGTACCAGCGGGTTGTGTTGACCGCGAGCACCAGCACGTCGTCGGCTTCGAAGCGTGGCTCGAGCTCGCGGCCGAACGCGCGCGCGTAGTGTCCGTAGGGCGAAAAAAACCGCGCGCCCGGGTTGAACAGCGGAATGTCGTGGTTGCCCGGAATCGCCACCAAAGCTGGCACGCGCAGCCGGTCGACGAAGGCTCGCGCGGCGTCGAACTGCGCCCGTGTCGCGCGTTGTGTGATGTCGCCCGACAGCAGCAGCACGTCGGGGCGCTGTTTGTCGACGAGCCGTTCGAGTGCTTCGACGACGTGAGCCCGCTCGGTGCCGAAATGCGGGTCGGAGATCTGCACCAGCAGCGTCATGCGCCGGCTCGCTCCGGCGCAGGGGCCGCCGGCCGGATCAACAGCAGTGGTTCCGGCGAGACGCGGAATTCCAGGGGCACTGTCTGCCAGGTGATCTCGCCGTCGGTGGCCACCTTCACGCGGCGCGCGCCGAATGCGCGCGAACGCTGCACCGTGAGGCGCTTGCACGGGAAGTTGAGCACCTGATCGGCGGCGCCGAGCTGGCCCAGAGCGCCGCGCAGCAGCAGCCAGAGCATCGCCAGGCGGCCCACCGGTCGCAGCATGATTCCGGCCAGCTCGCCGGTGTCGATCGCGGTAGCCTCGGGAAACCCCAGCTGCTCCATCTGCAACGCGTTGTTGCCGACGAACAGTGTGGGCGTGCGCACGTCGCGCGTTTCGCCGTGGACCTGAATCCGAAGGCGCAGGTTGCGGTAGCCGCTCAGAAAGGTCATCAGTCCCGCGCCGAAAGCGACCAGCCGGCTGCGGCCGAACTGTGTTTTCCAGGCCTCGCGGTCTTCCAGCAGCTTCGGGTACAGCCCCAGGCTGGCGTTGACGAGAAACACCTGATCGTTGACCAGCCCCACCTGCACCGGCCGGGCGGTCTCGCGCAGCAGGATCTGCATCGCCTGCGCGGTGTCTGCCGGAATGCCGTGGGTGCGGCTGAAGTAGTTGAAGGTGCCTTGTGGAAGCACTCCGAAGGCGCATCCGCTGCCGAGCGTCGCCTGCGCCACCGCGTTGATCGTGCCGTCTCCGCCCGCCGCGACCACGACGCCGCCTGACTGCTTAGCCCGGCGCACAGCCTCGCGCGCCAGGTCGGCGATGCGCTGCGGGTCGTCGACGACCATCAGCTGGACCTCGCGCGCCGCCGCGCCGCAGGCGCCTTCGATCGCCGCCCGCGCCTCGGCCGCATCACCATGGCCCGCGCCGATGTTGAATACAACGAACAGTGGAGAGTTCATCCCTGGACTCATCGAGGCTGACCGCGCGAATCGATCACGCCACCTGCACGCCCTTCCAGAACGCCACCCGTCCCTTGATCTGCGCCGCCGCCTCGCTCGGCTCGGGGTAGTACCAGACGGCGTTCTCGTTCAAGTCGCCATTCACCATCAGGCTGTAGTAGTGCGCCTGGCCTTTCCACGCGCAACTGCTGCGGTGGTTGCTGAAGGTCACGTACTCGCGCTTCAGGCTGGCCTCGGGAAAGTAGTGGTTGCCTTCGACCACCACGGTGTCGTCGCTCTCGGCGAGGGTTGCGCCGTTCCAGGTTGCTTTCATCGGTACGCTCCTTTTCATTTGGCATTCAAATCATCTACTGCGGTGCCTCCGGCATACCGGGCCGCGCTGCCGAGGCAACACGACCGCCGCTCAAGAATTCTTGCCAGACAGTCCGCAGCAAAAACCCTCCACGGAGCGACATCGGAGGGTCCCCGGGCGGAGTGACAGGGTAGCTTCGGCGAGGTCCGGACTCAGGCCATCTGCGTTGCACCCAGCAACGCGTCGAGGATTCGAGCGGACGCATTGCCATCACCGAATGCGGTGCTCGGACGGCCCATGCAGCGATAGGTTTCGGCGTCGTCGAGCAATCGCGACGCCACGTCAACGATGCGCCGTGAGTCGGTACCGACGAGGAGCGCCACACCGGAATCGACTGCCTCGGATCGCTCGGTATCTTCGCGCAGCACCAGCACGGGCTTGCCGAGGGCGGCGCACTCCTCCTGCACCCCTCCTGAATCTGTCAGCACCAGCGCAGCGCCGTCGAGCGCCGTGACGAACTCGCCATAGCCCAGCGGTTCGCTCAGCAGGGCACGCGGGTGCGAGCCCAGCCGCGACTTGAGTACGTCGCGAACGTTTGGACTGGGGTGCATGGGAACCCATGCGCTCAGTTCGCGATGTCGCTCGAGAAGCTCGAGAACCGCGTCGCAGATACTGCCCAGCGCCGCCCCATGGTTCTCGCGCCGGTGTGCGGTGAGGAGTACATATCTCGCTGCGGCGTCAGCGTTGGCGCGCCGAGGCGCAACCGACGAACGGCGGAGCGTGTGCAGCAACGCGTCGATGACGGTATTGCCGGCGAGCACGATGTCGGCGTCGGCAATCCCTTCGCGCAACAGGTTGAGCCGGGCGCGCTTGGTCGGGGCGAAATGGAGGTCTGCAAGGCGCGCTGTCAGCGATCGATGGACCTCCTCAGGAAAAGGGGCGTGGCGATTGCCGGTTCGCAGGCCGGCCTCCACGTGTCCGACCCGCACATGGCTGTAGAACGCAGCGAGCGCCCCGGCCAAGGTCGTTGTCGTGTCGCCCTGCACAAGCACCCAGTCCGGCTTTTCCCGGGCAATCACCTCGGCCAATCCGTGAACGCTCGCCGACATCGAATAGGCCAGGTCCTGATTCGGCTGCATCAAGGCCAAGTCCACATCCGCACGCAGGTCGAATTCCTCCATCAGCTGATCGACGAGTTCGCGATGCTGCCCGGTTCGCACGATATGGACATTGAACTGCTCGGACCTGGCACGCGCCGCCAGGATCACCGGGGCCAGCTTGATCGCCTCGGGGCGCGTGCCGATGATGACGGTGATGCGAAGTTTGCGCATTGTCAGCTCGGCGTTACCCACCGCTTGAATTGGCCGACGACCGCATCAGCGATAAGCAGGCAGAACATCAAGTTGGTTATCAGGTATCTGGGCATCAGGCGTCTGGGTTCTTGCAGCAGGCGGACCAGCCACTCCATGCCCACCCGGCCGACCCATCGAGGTGCTCTGAACCGCTCACCGGCGATCACGTCGAAACTCCCGCCTACACCGATCGCCATGCCGACGCCGAGAAGCTCCCAGTGGTCGTCGATAAATCTCTCTTGCCGCGGGCTCCCCATGCCGACGAGCAGCAGGCTGGCGCCGCTGGCGCGGATCTCGTCCACTCGCGACTTCGACGCGTCGGCCGAGAAGTAGCCGTCGGACCCGTCGATGCGCAGCCCCGGATGACGCGACCGGAGCCGGGCCAGGGTCTTGCTCAGCACGCGTTCGGCGGCGCCCAGAAGGTAGACGCCCTTGCCTTCCGACGCTGCGCGGCGGCAAAGGGAGTCGATCAAATCGATGCCCGCAACACGCTCCGGCAAGCGGCCACCGAAAAGCCCCGCGCACCATACGAGCGGCTGTCCGTCGGCAACGACAAGCATGGCGCGGTCGACGAAGGCTTGAAGTTTGCGGTCCTTGCGCATCGTCATCAGCGTCGCGACGTTCACAGTGCACAGCCAGCCGCGAACGCCCGAGTCGAGCGCGTGGAACACGGCGGCAACGGTCTCGCCGTGGGTCAGCGGATCGAACCTGCCGTTCAGCATCACGACGCGTTGTTTCATCGCTCCAGTCCCCTGCGCATCCACATCGCATCGACGAAAAACTTCGTCGCCCAGTTGGGAAAGCACATGAAAGCATAGCGCCCCCAAACCGGGTGCGACCCTTGGATGCCGCCTCGAACATTTGGGTCGTCCGTGTCGATGTCCTGGGTCGACATCACATAGTCGAGGGCGCGAAACATTCCGCCGCGATATGCCGGGTTCGCAGCGACCGTGTGAAGACGCGCCCAGACGATCGCGAACTGGCAGTTGCCGGTGAGGCAGCAGGAGGACGAATCTGGCTCCCCCGAGGTCGTGATTTTCGACGGGAGAAAGCCGTCGTCCCGAAGATGGCGCAGCGTCGCGTCGGCGCAGCGAGCGGCCGCGTCCAGATACCGACGCTCTCCGAGCAGCAGCCCCGATTCGAGCAGCCCGCGCGTCGCGTAGGCAATCGTGTGGGTGAACGGCGCTTCGTCGGGCCTGAACCCGCAGTGCTCGAAAAATCCATTGGAACGTTGCTCGGCGACGGCCCACTCCAGGTTGCTCCGTGCGACCGCTTCGCGGGTCGGCTCGTACTCAACCTCGTTCATCCGCAACAGGGCCCATGCCGTGCGGGTGTTGTAGACATGGGGCGTTCCATGATGCTCGTTGCGCGTCCACCGCAGATCGGCATCGGTAACTTTCAACAACCAGCCTGCGGCGCGCCGGGCACTCGCCAGCAGGTCGATGTCGCGGGTCATCTCATAGCCCCTGACCAGGCCGAAAAGAACCTGCCCGGTGTCGAACACGATGCCTTGATTCCCGTAGCGCGGGTTGGCGAACGAGCCGTCGGCGTTTTGAATGCCGAGCAGCCATTGCAGAACACGATTCGCGCGCGCACCGAACGCTGCATCCCGGTCCTGTGCCAGACGGAAGAACGTGGTCGCGATGTAGCCCGAGGTCTCCGGGTACGACGGTCGCCAGCCACCCAGCAGCGAGTAGCCGTAGCTGACGCCCCCGTTCCCGGACGCATCCTGTGCTCGGCAGAGCCAAGCCTCCGCGGCCAACAGGTGACGATCCGCGGTCGCTGAACCCGGGGCTCTCCGGCTTCTGCCTTTGAGCGCCACTTGGGCGAAAGTGATGATGGGTTCCAGGAGTGCGATGGCTCGCGCCTCGATCGTTGCATGGTTCTTGCGGATTCTCGACCATTGTGCGGGGTTCACGCCGTATCAGTTACTGCCCCGCACCTCTCCCGAACTGCGACGGGCCGTCAGGCGTTCGACGCAGGGTGGCGGCTCATGGGCCGCGAATCATCCGGCATAACGGGCCGCGGCGCTGCGCAGGCGCCGGGCGATCAGCGCCACAAGCGCTTTGTCGCCGCTGACGAACACGCTGTCGCCGTGGCGCAGGATGTCCATCGCCAGTTCGGTCGGGTCGCTGTAGGGCACCTGCAGCTCGTACCGGCCCTCGCCGGTCGGGCCACCGCCGACAGGGTCGAGCCAGCGCGCCTTCTGCTGCGGATGCCACTCCTCGTTCGCGACCCACTGCGCGGCGTCGGCGCTGAACACCAGCGTCGCCCACTGCACCTTCGCGCCGCCGCCGCCGTAGATTCCGTAGCCGGCGTCGAGCTCGGCCTCGAGCTCTCGCAGCGCGACGTTCTTCGCTTTCGCGTCGAGCATCTCGGCATCGCGCACCGCGTCGAGCGCGAAACGGCGCAGCCCGTCGCTGGCATGGCACCACGCGTCCAGGTACCAGGTGTTGCGGTAGCTCACGAGGCGCTGCGGCGACACTTCGCGCTCGCTGGTGCTGCGGTCGCTGCGCTTGATGTAGCGCAGCCGCAGCCGCCGGCGCTGCATCAGCGCGCTGCCGAGCAGCTCGAAGTGGCGGCTCGGCACGCGCCGCCGCGCCGTGCCGAT
>JANMAW010000626.1:0-4591 GCA_031360005.1 Rhizobacter sp. | reverse complement strand
CGCACAAGGCGAAGGCATCGATGCACGACACCAAGGCCAAGGCCGCCGGCGACCAGATCGGCAAGTAAGCCAGCGAGTCGAGCGACAACGATCGCTCTCGACGGGGCATCGGGCTTTCGGGCTCGATGCCTCGTTTGCTTTGTGCGGGGCTCATTTTTTTCGGCAGGACCAAGGTCGGAGTCGACGGGATCGTCGAGGATCTGGTCAACTCCATTGGATGCCGTCAGGCAGCGTGTCATTGCGTTGTTTGCAAGAGAGGCCCGTGCGCAGTTCTGCGAGGCGAGATCGATCCTTTAGCGCTGGCTGACGAGCGTGCGGTTCACGGTACGAGGAGGCGTCAAAATCCTCGGATGCCCCTTACGCGCGTATTCATGCTGACTCTGCTGGCGATGTTGGCGTTCGCGGCAAATTCCTTGCTCTGCCGCTTGGCGCTGAAGAACACCGCCATCGACGCAGCCAGCTTCACGTCCATCCGCCTGGTGTCGGGTGCGCTGGCCCTCAGCTTGATTGTGCGCACGCGGGGCGGCAGTCAGGGCTTCGCTGGAAGCTGGCCTTCTGCGCTCGCTCTCTTCGCGTATGTCGCCGCTTTTTCGTTCGCCTATGTGAGCCTGTCCGCCGCGACGGGTGCGCTGCTGCTCTTCGGCGCAGTTCAGGCCACGATGATCGGCGTGGATCTGTTTCGCGGGGAGCGTTTTCGCGCTCGGCAGACGCTGGGGCTGGTGGGTGCACTGGCAGGGCTGGTCGGCCTGCTGCTGCCGGGTTTGTCGGCACCGCCCTTGCGAGGTTCCGTGTTGATGCTCGCCGCAGGTGCGGCTTGGGGCGTTTATTCGCTGCGTGGAAAGGGCAGCGGTGATCCGCTGCGCGTGACGGCGGGAAACTTCCTGCGGGCCGTCGCTTTTGCCGTGGTTCTCAGTGTCTCGATGCTTCCATGGGCTTCGCTCGACGGCCCCGGTATCGCCTATGCGATCGCGTCCGGTGCCATAGCCTCTGGCGTCGGCTACGCAGTTTGGTACACCGCGTTGCCTGGGTTGAGGGTGAGCAGCGCGGCGACGGTGCAACTCAGCGTGCCCGTTCTAGCTGCTGTCGGCGGCATCGTCTTGCTCGGCGAGCCGGTCACGCTGCGACTCGTGATGGCGTCGGCGGCCATCCTGGGTGGCATCGCCCTGGTCATCATTCCCAAGCAGCGCGCCCTCTGACGGGCTTACCGCGAGTGGGTTGGACGGATCGACAAGGTGCTGATTGGCCAGTGGGACTCTATGGAGATGGAGACGACGTCCATGGCAGGACCACGATCCGGGAGACGCGATCAAGCGCACAATCAATTCGCACAACCTGTTCGGGTGGGCTGAAACACCTTGCCACAGGCCTGAGTGCCAGCCAAGGAGACGCCACGCGAGAACTGTCGTTCTTCGCATCGCACCTCCGCTTTGTTCCCAGGAGGCCATGATGACGAGATCGACCCACATCGCATTGGCATTCACGCTCGCCTTTGGGGCTGCATCGCCTGGCAGTTGGGCGCACGACGAGGCGCGCGGCAAGCCGCCCGAGAAGCTTGGCGACGTCAACTTCAAGGTGTCGTGCAATGCCGCTGCGCAGAAGGAATTCAACCGCGCAATGGCGCTGTTTCATTCGTTCTGGTTCGACCCGGCAAAGAGCTCGTTCGCCAGGGTGCTCGAGCTTGACGCGGAATGTGGCATGGCGCACTGGGGCATGTCGATCATGTCGATGGGCAACCCGTTCACCTGGCCGTCCAACCCGAACGTGTCGAAGACCGGCGCGCCGGCAGCGGCCGAGGCCGAGCGTGTTGGCGCCAAGACCGATCGCGAACGCGACTACATCGCCGCGTTGGCGGCCTTCTTCAAGGACTGGCAGACGGTTGATTTCCGGCCGCGTGCGGTGGCCTTTGAAAAGGCGATGGAAGGCGTCGCCACGAAGTACCCCGCCGACGACGAGGCGCAGATGCTGTACGCGCTGGCGCTCAACATCACCGCGCTGGCCACCGACAAGAGCTTTGTCAACCAGATGAAGGCGGCGAAGATTCTCGAGCCATTGTTCACCAAGTACCCGAACCACCCTGGCGCCGCGCACTATCTGATCCACACCTACGACTACGCCGAGCTGGCCGAAAAAGGTCTTGGCTCGGCGCGAGCGTATGGCGCAATTGCGCCGTCGGTGCCGCACGCGCTGCACATGCCGTCGCACATCTTTTCGCGCGTTGGCATGTGGCGCGAGATGGTCGACGGCAACCGGGCCTCGTACCAGGCCGCCCGGGCCGAGCTGAAGGACACGACGCCCGGCATGGGCGGCTACGACGCGTTGCATGCGATGGACTACATGGTGTTCGCCCATCTGCAGCAGGCTCAGGATGGGGCGGCGAGGGCGCTGCTCGATGAAGCAGCCGCGATTCGCAAGGTCAACGTCGAGAACTTCCCTGCCGCCTATGCCTTGGCGGCGATCCCGGCGCGTTTCGCGCTCGAACGCGGCGACTGGCAGCAGGCCGCGGCGCTGAAGCTGACACCGCCCGATCTGGCGTGGGGAAAGTTTCCGCAAGCGGAGTCGGTGCTCGTGTATTCGCGCGGGCTCGGCTCGGCACGCAGCGGTGACCCGGCCGCCGCGCGCGCCGATGTAAAGCGGCTCGAGGCGCTGAAGGAAGCACTGGTGTCCAGCAAGAACGGGTACTGGGCCGGCCAGACCGATTTCCAGATCACGACCTTGAACGCCTGGATCGCGCTGGCCGACAAGCGTGGCGACGAGGCACTGAAACTGATGCTCGCCGCCACCGAGGCCGAAGAGGCGAGTGACAAGCATCCGGTCACGCCGGGCAACGTGCTGCCGTCGCGCGAGCTGCTCGGCGAGATGCTGCTCGAGTTGAACCAGCCGGCTGCGGCGCAGGCCGAGTTCGAACGATCGCTCAAGCGCGACCCGAACCGCTTCCGCGGCATCTACGGCGCCGCTCGCGCTGCCGAAGCGGCCGGCAACCGCAGGGCGATGCAGGAGTACTACGCCAAGCTGCAGGTGCTCGCTGCGCAACGCGACGGCGAGCGGCCCGAACTGGCGCGCGCTACAGCGTCGCTGGCCTCCTTGAAGTAGCTGGGATGGGTCGTGAGCGCTTCTTCATGGCCTTGTTCGCCGAGCCTTGAGGCAAGCCTTGAAGCCGACGATGTCGCTTCGCAGGTGGCGCGCGAACGCTTGAAGCCCGTGACGGCGTGACACCGTGACACAGACTTCTTGTCGCCTCGTACCGGCTCACGCCGCGCCGGGCCGGCGCGCTGCGCGCAGCGCCCCGGCGAGCGACCCGAGCGCGACCAGCACGCCGTCGACCGCGCGCACGGCCTTCTCGTCCTTGATCGCGCCATGCTCGTCGAAGGCCTCGTTGGCCCGGCTGAGCGCGAACTGCTGCGGCACCACGATCATCGCGAAGGCCATCTGGAGATACTGCCGCAGGTAGTTCATCGACCGCAGGCCGCCGAGCGGCCCGGGCGACGCGGCGAGCAGCCCCACCGGCTTGTTCGCGGTGGCGGCGAGGCCGCCCGGCCGCGTGCCCTGGGCCGACACGCGCGACAGCCAGTCGAAGGCGTTGATGACAAGCGGCGTCGGAAAGCCGTTGTATTCGGGCGTGACCACCAGCACCGCATCGGCCGCACCGATGGCTTCGAGCAGTCGCACCGCGCCCTCGGGCACACCCGAAGCCGCCTCGATGTCGCCGTCGTAGACGGGCAGCTGCAGGCTGCGCAAGTCGATCTCGTCGACCGTCGCACCCGCCTTCAGTGCCATCGCCGCGGCCGCCGCCGCGAGCCGCCGGTTCAGCGATCCGGTGCGTGCGCTGCCGGGAATGACGAGTAATCGGGTGCCTTGCATGGATGTTCCTTCGGAGTGGGTGGGACGATGGATTCGCGTCGTGTCGATGCCGCGGAATGCGGCCGTCAAGCGACGCCTTGTGCACCGCTGATCGGCCGGCGCACCCCGCGCACCCGCGCCAGCAGGAACAGCGCGACCGTCAGGTTCAGCAGGTTCCAGCCGATGCCGTTGACGAACGCCGCGTGGTACGAGCCGGTCAGGTCGAACACCTTGCCCGACATCCAGCCGCCGAGCGCCATGCCGAACAGCGTGGCCATCAGCACGGTGCCGACGCGCGCTCCGGCCTCGGCCGGCGGGAAATGCTCGCGCACGATGATCGCGTAGCTCGGCACGATGCCGCCCTGGAACAGGCCGAACAGCGCCGAGATCAGGTACAGCGACACCAGGCCGTCGAACGGGATGAACAGCAGCAGCGCGAGCCCCTGCAACACCGAGCCGAGCAGCAGCGTGCGCAGGCCGCCGATGCGGTCGCAGATCAGGCCCGAGACGAGCCGGCTGACGATCCCCGAAGCCAGCATCAGCGACAGCATCTCGGCGCCGCGTGCCGCGCCGTAGCCGAGGTCGCCGCAGTAGGCGACGATGTGGACCTGCGGCATCGCCATCGCGACGCAGCACGCCACGCCCGCGACGCACAGAAGCGCCTGCGCCTGGTTGAGGCTGTGCCCGAACGGCCGGCTCGACGGCACCGGCCCGGCCGCCTGCGCGGCCGCAGCAGTGGCCATTGCCGCTGGCG
>JANMAW010000630.1:0-6080 GCA_031360005.1 Rhizobacter sp. | reverse complement strand
GATCGCGCCGGCTGCTTCGCTTACTCGGCGGTTTCCGGCGCGACGGCGAACGACCTGCCCGGCATGCTGCAGATCAAAGTGCGCGAGGAGCGCCGCGCCCGCTTCATGGCGGTGGCTGAAAGCGTGTCGGCTGCGAAGCTTGCGCGCCGTGTCGGCGCGACGATGCAGGTGCTGGTCGATTCGGCCCCGGCGCTGGGCCTCAAGGGCGGGGTGGGGCGCTCGTACGCGGACGCCCCCGAGATCGACGGCAGCGTCAGGTTGCTGCCGCCCGAGAAGGCGTCGAAGACGCTGAAGGTCGGCGAGTTCACGCGGGTGAGGATCGTCGGCACGCAGGGTCACGACCTGATCGGTGTGCCGATCTGAATTGACCGGGTATATGTCGGCGAGCCTGCGGCGCAGGGTCGGCGGCTTCACGCGGAGCGGCCATGCAACAAAAATCTGATGCCATCGTCATCGGCGCCGGCCAGGCCGGTCCGGCGCTCGCGGCGCGCCTCGCCCGGTCGGGAATGAAGACCGCACTGATCGAGCGCGAGCACTTCGGCGGCACCTGCGTCAACGACGGCTGCACGCCGACCAAGACGCTGGTGGCGAGCGCGCGCGCGGCCCACGTGGTGCGGCGCGCGGCGGCTCTCGGGGTCGAGATCGGGGGTGGCGGCGAGGTGAGCGTCGACATGGGCGCTGTCAAGGCGCGCAAGGACGCGGTCGTCAACCAATCGGTCGAGACTCTGACTTCGTGGCTGGGCGGCACTTCGAACCTGACGCTGATGCGCGGCGCTGCGCGCTTCGTCGGGCCGAACCGCGTGCGCGTAGGAGCCGACGAACTGGAGGCGCCGAAGATCTTCATCAACGTCGGCGGCCGGCCCGCGGTGCCCGACTGGCCGGGCATCGGCGATGTGCCCTACCTCACCAACATCTCGATGATGGAAGTCGACTTTCTTCCCGAGCATCTGGTGGTCGTCGGTGGCAGCTACATCGGCCTCGAATTCGCTCAGATGTACCGGCGCTTCGGCAGCAAGGTCAGCGTAATCGAAGCGGCGCCACGGCTGATCGCGCGCGAAGATATCGAGGTGTCGGCCGAGGTGCGACGGATCCTCGACCGCGAAGGCATCGTGGTCCACGTCGGCGCAGAGCATCTCGCTCTGGCGCGCGACGGTGCAGGCGTGCGGGTCGCCTTCGACACGCAGGCGGGTGCGCAAACGGTCAGCGGCAGCCACCTGTTGGTCGCGGTCGGGCGCCGGCCGAACACCGACGAACTCGGCCTGGACGCCGCCGGCATCGCGCTCGACGCGCGCGGCTTCATCGTCGTCGACGACGAACTGCGCACCAGCGTGCCAGGCGTGTGGGCATTGGGCGATGTGAACGGCCGCGGCGCGTTCACCCACACCTCGTACAACGACTTCGAGATCGTCGCGGCGAACCTGCTCGGCGGCGGCGCGCGCCGCGTGTCCGATCGCATCGGCGCCTATGCGATGTACATCGACCCGCCGCTGGCCCGCATCGGCCTCAGCGAGGCCGAAGTGCGCGCGAGCGGCCGCGCGGCCTTGGTCGCGACGCTGCCGATGGCGCGGGTCGCGCGTGCACGCGAACGCGGCGAGACCGACGGCTTCATGAAGGTGCTGGTCGACGCGCACACTCAACGCATCCTCGGCGCCGCGCTGCTCGGCATCGAGGCCGACGAAGTGGTGCAAGTGCTGCTGCTGGCGATGGCCGCCGACCTGCCGTACACCCGCATCCAGCAGACGATGTGGATCCATCCGACGGTCAGCGAGCTGTTGCCGACGCTGTTCGAAGGCCTGAAGCCGCTGGTGTGATCCGCCCCGGTGGCGCGGAGCGTTCTACACTGGTCGGCACCTGAACGCGAGATGGCAAAGCCCGCCCATTCGATGAGACCCCGATGACCGACCGCCCAGCTGATTCCGGCACCTCGATCGAGACGACGCTGATCCATCACCCGTACCGGCCGCCCGCCGGCTTCGCGGCGCCGCAACCCGGCGTGTTCAAGGCTTCGACCGTGTTCTTCGCGAATACGGCCGCCATGCGCGCGCGCAACTGGAAAGAGAAGATCGGCTACACCTACGGCCTGCACGGCACGCCGACGACCTTCATGCTCGAGGAGCGAATCGCCACCCTCGAAGGCGGATTGCACACGGTGCTGGTGCCAAGCGGGCTCGCGTCGATCGCGCTGACCGACATGGCACTGCTCGCGGCGGGTGACGAGGTGTTGATTCCCGACAACGCCTACAACCCCGGCAAGGAACTGGCGCGCCACGAACTCGCGGCCTGGGGCATCACGCATCGCTTCTACGACCCGCTCGACGCGAACGCGCTGGCCGCGATGGTCAAGCCGGCGACCCGACTGGTGTGGGTCGAGGCGCCAGGCTCGGTGACGATGGAGTTCCCCGACGTGCCGAACCTGGTGCGCGCCGCGCGCTCGAAGGGTGCGCTGGTCGCGCTCGACAACACCTGGGGCGCCGGCCTCGCGTTCGATCCGTTCCGTCTCGAGGTCGACTCAGCCGGCGCTGCACTCGGCGTCGACATCTCTGCGCAGGCGCTGACCAAGTACCCGTCGGGCGGCGGCGACGTGCTGATGGGCTCGGTCACGACGCGCGACCCGACGCTGCACCTAAAGCTCAACGCGACGCACATGCGCATGGGCTGGGGCGTCGCAGCGAACGATGCCGAGACGGTGCTGCGCGCGCTGCCGTCGCTGCCGTTGCGCTACGCCGCGGCCGACCGCGCCGGCCGCGCGCTGGCGCAATGGTGGGCGCTGCGGCCCGAGGTCGCGCAGGTGCTGCACCCGGCGCTGCCCGGCTCTCCGGGGCACGCGCACTGGGAGCGGCTGTGCAGCCAGTCGGCGGGCCTGTTCGCCGTCGTGTTCGATCCGCGCTTCAGCGCGCCTCAGGTCGATGCCTTCGTCGATGCGCTGCAGCTGTTCAGGATCGGCTTCTCGTGGGCCGGGCCGATCAGCCTCGTGGTGCCGTACGACCTGAAAACGATTCGCAAGAAACCCGCGTGGCGCGGCACGCTGGTGCGTTTTTCGGTCGGGCTCGAAGCGGTCGATGACCTGATCGCCGACTCGATGCAGGCGCTCGGCGCATTGAACGGCTGAGCGCGCGAACGGCGCCGCGCTGCGTCAAGCATCCCCTTTGTCGAAAGGTCCGACAGCCGGCTGCGCCGTCAGGCCTGCGGCTTCGATGAGACCTTGTGTCTCATCAATCGTCCCTTCTCGCGCTCCCAGTCGCGCTTCTTCTCGGTGTTGCGCTTGTCGTGCTCGGCCTTGCCCTTCGCGAGCGCGATCTCGGCCTTGACCCGCCCGCCCTTGAAGTGCAGGTTCAACGGCACCAGCGTGAAGCCCTTTTGCTCGACCTTGCCGATCAGCCGCTTGATCTCTTCCTTGTGCATCAGCAGCTTCTTGGTTCGGTCGGCCTCCGGGGTCACGTGCGTCGAGGCGCTGCGCAGCGCATTGATGCGGCAGCCGATCAGGTACAGCTCGCCATCGCGGATCACCACGTAGCCGTCGGTCAGCTGCACCTGCCCGGCGCGGATCGCCTTGATTTCCCAGCCGTGCAGAACCATGCCGGCCTCGTGCCGTTCCTCGAGGTGGTAATCGAAATGGGCGCGGCGGTTTTCGGCGATCGACATGGGCACTTCAATGGGGCTTGGTGCGCCCATACAATTTCTGCATTGTATGAAGCACGTCAAGAAGTCAGTCCTGCTGGGGTACTCGCCGCATGAGATGTACCGCCTGGTCACCGAGGTGCAGGACTACCCGCAGTTCCTGCCGTGGTGCGAACGCGCCGATGTGCTGGAGCAGCGCGCGGGTGGCGTGACGGTGCGCCTGCACTTGTCGTACCTCGGTTTGCGTCAGGCCTTCACGACGCGCAACGAGCACATGGTCGACGAAAGGGTCGTGCTGGTGCTGGTGGACGGGCCGTTTTCGCTGCTCGACGGCACCTGGCGCTTCGTGCCTGTGCCGGCCGCCGACGGCCCCGTCGCTGCCGCCTGCAAGATCGAGTTCGAATTGCGCTACAGCTTTTCGAACTTTGCGCTCGACGCGCTGATCAGCCCGGTGTTCGACCGCATCGCCAACACATTCGTCGATTCGTTCGTGAAGCGTGCCGAGCAGGTCTATGGTCCCCGTTGACACCGGCGCTCTGCTGCGCGTCAGCGTGGCCTACAGCCCGCAGGCCGGTGAGGTCGATGAAGTGGAGTTGGCGCTGAATCCGGGAGCGACGGTGGCCGACGCATTGCGGGACAGCGGTCTGCAGCGCCGTCATCCGGGGCTGGTGCTCGCCGAGGCTGCAATCGGGGTGTGGGGCGCCTTGTGCCAACGCAGTGACATCTTGCGCGATCGCGATCGGGTCGAAGTCTACCGCCCGCTGCAAGTCGATCCGAAGGACGCGCGACGGCTGCGGCAGCGGGAGCACCGCGGCGCTCCGCGCGCGAAGCTCAGGCCTTGAAGCGCGTCATTTGCATTCCGAGGCCATGACTTCGCGGGTGCGCTTCGCCTCGGCCGCACGCGCAGCGTCGTCAAGATACTCGCGTTCGCCTTTCTCGTTGATGCGAGTCAGGCGCATGCCGCTGTCGAACGTGCGCATCTGCGCGGTGGCACGAGTGCAGTTCTCGGCTCTGCCGGCGGCGATCCTTGCCTCCTCGGCCTGCTTCTTCTCGACGCCGTCCTGCGCGGCCTTCTTGCGCCTCGCTTCCAATTCGGGATCGCTTGACCGCGGCGCCAACAGTGGCGCTGCCGACGCGACGGAGGCGGCAGCGCCGGCGGCAACGACGCCGCGCGTGCTGTTGCCGACGTTCGGGCGCTGCAGCACGTCTTGATCGGCGGTGCCGGCCGGCGGGGGAAGGTCGCTGTACTGGGTCCGGCCGCTCTTGTCGCGCCACTTCCATTGCGCTTCTGCCGGCAGCGCAACCGTGAGCCCGACCAACGCGGCCAGCACGGCAACATTCCAACGGGCCATCGTGTTCATTCGTGACTTTGTCATGCGTCCGGAGTGTAAAGGCCCGACGCGGGGCGGGCCGCACGGGCGGGGTCGCACCGTGGCTTTGTGCTCGCATCCGTATAATTCCCTTTTGCGTCAGGAGCTTTTCCCATGCGCCTTCTTGGCAAAGCGCTCACCTTCGACGACGTGTTGCTGGTGCCGGCGTTCTCCCAGGTGTTGCCCCGCGACACCGACCTGTCGACCGCCCTGTCCCGCAACATCCTCCTGAAGCTGCCGCTGGTGTCCGCCGCGATGGACACGGTCACCGAGGCGCGGCTGGCGATCGCGCTCGCGCAGGAGGGCGGTATCGGCATCGTGCACAAGAACCTGACGCCGAAGCAGCAGGCGGCGGAGGTGGCACGCGTCAAACGCTATGAATCCGGCGTGCTGCGCGACCCGATCACCGTGACGCCCGACACGCCGGTGCGCACGGTGATGGAGCTGTCGCGCCAGCACGGCGTCTCGGGTTTTCCGGTGTTGTCGGGAAAGAAGGTTGTCGGCATCGTCACGAACCGCGACCTTCGCTTCGAGTCGCGCGTCGACGTGCCGGTCAGCGAGATCATGACGCCGCGCGAGCGGCTCGTCACGGTGGGCGAAGGCGCGACGATCGAAGACGGCAAGGCACTGATGCACCGCCACAAGCTGGAACGGGTGCTCGTCGTCAACGACGCGTTCGAACTGCGCGGGCTGATGACGGTGAAGGACATCACCAAGCAGACCAGCTTTCCGAACGCTGCGCGCGACGCGCACGGCAAGCTGCGCGTCGGCGCCGCGGTCGGGGTGGGCGAGGGCACCGAAGAGCGCGTCGAGTTGCTGGTCAGGGCGGGCGTCGATGCGATCGTCGTCGACACGGCGCACGGCCACAGTGCCGGTGTCCTCGAGCGCGTGCGCTGGGTCAAGACGCACTACCCGCAGGTCGACGTGATCGGCGGCAACATCGCGACCGGGGCCGCCGCGCGGGCGCTGGTCGACGCCGGCGTCGACGCGGTCAAGGTCGGCATCGGGCCGGGCTCGATCTGCACCACCCGCATCGTCACCGGCGTCGGCGTGCCGCAGATCTTCGCGATCGTGGCCGTGGCCAAGGCGCTC
>JANMAW010000616.1:0-11626 GCA_031360005.1 Rhizobacter sp. | reverse complement strand
AACCACAGCGCCTCGCCCGCGGTGCCGCAAACCGCGCAGGCGAACTTCAGGGACAAGGGCGTGCGCGCGATCGCCTACCAGAGCGACATGCGCGCCTTTGCGCCCGACGCGCAACTCGCCGCGGTGACGCACCACTGGGGTGGCTACTACACGCAGGTCGCGCGCGCGGTGCTGAACGGCACGTGGACACCGCAGCCGGTGTGGGGCGGCATGAAGGACGGCATGGTACGGCTCAGCGCGGTCAGCGCCGACGTGCCGGCGCCGGTGCAGGCCCTGGTCGAGGCGCGCCGCGAGGCGATCGTCGCGGGGCGCTTCAAGCCGTTCGCCGCACCGCTGGTCGACAACGCCGGTCGGGTGCGCCTGGCCCAGGGCGCGCTCGACGACGCGTCGATCGCGACGATGGACTGGTTCGTCCGCGGCGTCGTCGGCTCGGTGCCGAAGCCCTGACGCACAGTGTCGGGCGCGATGCCGACAGCAACGACGAACCCCGCCGCGCGGCGGGGTTTTCGCCATCGGCGTTCGACGATCAGGCAGTCTTGCGGCGCCGGGCGACGAATGCGAGGCTGGCCAGGCCGGCGAGCATCAGCGCGTAGGTCTGCGGTTCGGGTATCGCAGCGACCGGCACGCCGACGGTGAAGCCGTACCAGTTCTCGAAGACCGGGTTGGTCCAGCTGATCGACGTGACGCTGCCGCCGAACTGGATCGTGCCGTTGCCCTCGGAACCGTTGGCGGTATTGGCAACGGCGGTGATCGTCTGGCCGGAATACTCGAGGCTTGAGCCGCCGCTCTGGATCGTGAACGCCTGGCCGAAGCTGAACTGCGCAGGGACGCCGTTCTGGCCGAGGCTCCAGATCGCCATCACCGGGTTGAGCACGGCCTGCGAGAACGTGATCGTGTTCCTGGCTTCGGCGTTGCCACCGAAGAGCTGGATGATGCCATTGGCCTGCGGCGGTGCGTTGTCGATGCTGCCGCCGCTGAAGGTGCTGACCGGCGTGTAACTCGGGTAATTGGGGACGAACTGCTGCAACTCGCCGCCGTAGCTCGCGGTGACGCCGGCCGTTGCGAAGGTCGCGGTTGCCGAGCCGTTGGTGCCCGTGACGACGTTGCTCCAGCTCGCCCAATCGATCGGGTCGGCGACGGCCGGCAGTGCGGCTGCGAATGTGCCGCAAGCGATCATGGCGCTTGCGACGGAATGTTTGAGGGTGTACGACGCTGACATGTTGACTCCGGAAGGTTCGGCGGGCGTGGCCCGTGGCGAAGTCATTCTCGGAGAAGGCGCCTGTCAATGCATCCCGCGTTCACGGGGCCGCGCATGCGATGCAGCGTCGTTGCCAGGCGCCCGGTGGCGGCGACAAACCGCAGCCGTGCGGTGAGCAGCAACGATGCGACGATGGCCGCCGGCGCGACGTCCGCGTTGTCAGTTCGAGATGCCGATCGCGGCCGGGTCGGGGTGCCGTGCGAGGTGGGCGAGCAGCGGCTGCGCCAGCGGCCCGAAGGCATAGACGTCCATGCCCAGGCTGCCGAGCGTCACGCTGTCGTGCAATCGCATTGGCGGGTGGCCGCGGCCGCCGGCGCCGGCGGCGACGAACCAGGGCAGCAGGTGCTCGTCGGTCGGGTGCATGTCGACGGCGTGCGGCGCGCGCTGGCGGTAGTCGAGCAACGCGTCCCAGTCGAGGGCTGCGCTGCGCGAGCGCATCCACTCGCGGAACGCCGCGCTCTCGATGATCTCGGGCTGATCCGGGTTCGCGCGCAGCCCGCCCGCGAGCGCGCGTCTCAGGTTGTGCGTGATGCTGCCGGTGCCGAGCACCAGCACGCCGTCGCCGGCCAGCGGCGCGAGCGCTTCGCCGAGCGCGAACTGCTGCGCCGGGCTCTGGCTCGGCACGAAGCCGAGCGGCAGCACCGGGATGTCGGCATCCGGGTAGAGGTAGCGCAGCGCGGTCCAGATGCCGTGGTCGAGCCCGCCTTCGGCAAGTGTGTGCACGGCGATACCGGCACCGGCGAGCAGGGCTGCGGCACGCGCCGCAAGCTCCGGTGCGCCGGGGGCGTCGTAGCGCAGCGTGAAGAGTTTCGGGTCGAAACCTCCGAAGTCGTGGACCGCCTCGTGGCGCGCCGCCGCCAGCAGCACCGGCGCTCGTGCCGCGGTGTGTGCCGAGATCGCCAGGATCGCCTTCGGGCGCCCGAACGCCGCGCTGATTGCAGGGCCAAGCCGCTGCATGAAGACACCCGCTGCGCCGGGCTCCAGCGCAATCATCGGTGAGCCATGCGAAACGAAGATCGGGGGCAGTGAGGCATTCATTGGTGGATTACAGCACCGCAAGGATCGGGCGGCATTCGAGCCGCTTGCATGCAGCATTCGGCGCCAAAGCCCCGGCGCGGCGCGAATGCGCTCGACTCGTGTAAGTTCCGCGCCATGAACAACATCGAGCCTATGCCGGTCACGCGCGCGCCATCGCTGTGGGGGCTGGCGTGGCGCCAGATGGCGCGCGACTTCCGCGCCGGCGAGTTGCGCCTGCTCGTCGTCGCGGTGACGCTGGCGGTGGCGGCGCTCAGCGCGGTCGGTTTCTTCGCCGACCGCATCGACGGCGGCCTGGCGCGCGACGCGCGCCAGTTGCTCGGCGGCGATGCGATCGTCGCGTCAGACCAGCCCGCGCCGGCGGAGTTTGCGACGAAGGCGCGCGCGCTCGGCCTCGTCACTGCGACCACCGCCGCATTCCCGAGCATGGGGCGCGCGACCGACGACCAGGGCGGCGCCTCGCGCCTCGTCGGCGTCAAGGCGGTCAGCGATGCCTACCCGCTGCGCGGCAAGGTCAGCGTCGGCGGCGCGGCCGGTGCGCCGCCGCGCGAACGCGCCGGTGCGCCCGGGCGCGGCAGCGCCGGGGTCGACCAAGGCGTGCTCGACGCGCTGAAGCTGAAGGTCGGCGACACGCTGCTGCTCGGCGACGCGAGCCTGCGCATCGCGCAGACCATCGTCAATGAACCCGACCGCGGCGCCGGCTTCATGAACTTCGCGCCGCGCGTGATGCTGAATGAAGCCGACCTGCCCGCGACCGGTCTGATCCAGCCGGCGAGCCGCGTGACCTATCGGCTCGCGGTGGCGGCGGCCGGCTCCGGCGACCGGCCGGTGCGCGAGTTCGTCGACTGGGCCGAGGCGCAGATCAAGAGCGCGAACCTGCGCGGCGTGCGCGTCGAATCGCTGGCCAGCGGCCGGCCCGAAATGCGCCAGACGCTGGACCGCGCGGCCAAGTTCCTGAATCTCGTCGCGCTGCTGTCGGCCCTGCTCGCGGCTGTCGCGGTGGCGATCGCGTCGCGCGATTTCGCGAGCCGCCATCTCGACGACTGCGCGATGCTGCGCGTGCTCGGCCTGCCACAGCGCACGATCGCGTTGCAGTACCTGGCCGAGTTCAGCGCGATCGGCCTGATTGCCAGCGTGGCCGGTGTGGTGCTCGGCTTCGCGGTGCACTACGTTTTCGTGCTTCTGCTCGCCGGCATCATCGAGGCGGCGCTGCCCGCGCCGAGCCTGTGGCCGGCGCTGTTTGGCGTCGGCGTCGGCTTCACGTTGCTGCTCGGCTTCGGCTTGCCACCGGTGCTGCAACTCGCGCGGGTGCCGCCGCTGCGGGTGATCCGGCGCGATGTCGGCGCACTGAAGCCGGCATCGATCGCGGTGCTCGCGGCGGGTGCACTGGGCTTTGCGGCGTTGCTGCTCGCGGTCGCCAGCGACCTGAAGCTCGGCCTCATCGCGGTGGGCGGTTTCGCCGCGGCGGTCGCGGTGTTCGCGCTGGCGTCGTGGATCGCGGTGCTGCTGCTCAAGCGCGCCGTGCCCGAGGTCGGTACGCCGCGCTGGTGGACCCTGGGAGCGAGCGCGCCGCGCTGGCTCGTGCTCGCGACGCGCCAGATCGCCGCGCGACCGGCGTTCGCGGTGTTGCAGGTGTCGGCGTTGAGCGTCGGCCTGCTCGCGCTGGTGCTGCTGGTGCTGCTGCGCACCGATCTGATCGACAGCTGGCGCCAGGCGACGCCGAAGGATGCGCCGAATCGCTTCGTCGTCAATGTACAGCCGGAGCAGGGCGAGGCGTTTCGCCAGCGGCTGCAAGGCGCGGGCGTGAACCGCTACGACTGGTTCCCGATGATCCGCGGGCGGCTCGTCGCGATCAACGGCCGCGCTGTCAAGCCCGATGACTTCACCGAGGAGCGTGCGAGGCGGCTGATCGAGCGCGAGTTCAACCTGAGCAACGACGCCGACCTGCCGCCGCACAACCAGCTCGCCGCCGGCCGCTGGACGCGCAACGAGCCCGACGCGGTGAGCGTCGAAGAGGGCCTGGCACAGACGCTCGGCCTGAAGCTCGACGATGTGCTGCGCTTCGACATCGGCGGAACGACCGCGCAGGGGCGCATCACCAGCCTGCGCAAGGTCGATTGGAGTTCGATGCGCGTGAACTTCTTCGTGATGTTCCCGACCGCGTCGATGCCCGACCTGCCGCTGAGCTTCATCGCCGCCTACCGCGCGCCGGAAGGCGGCGCCGGCAGCGCGGCGTTCGACAACGCGCTCGCGCGCGAATTTCCGAACATCACGAGCATTGACGTTTCGGCGTCGATCGCGCAGATCCAGCGCGTGCTCGACCAGGTGGTGCGCGCGGTCGAGTTCCTGTTCGGTTTCACGCTCGCGGCCGGGCTCGTGGTGCTGTTCGCGGCGGTCACCGCGACGCGCGAGGCGCGCTCGCGCGAATTCGCTGTGATGCGCGCGCTCGGCGCCAGCGGCAAGCTGCTGGCGCAGGTGCAGCGCGCCGAGCTGCTCGGCGTCGGCGCGCTGGCCGGCGTGCTCGCGTCGGTCGCGGCGATGACAGTCGGCTGGGCGCTCGCGCGCTATGTGTTCGAGTTCAGCTGGAACGCGTCGCCGTGGGTGCCGCTGGCCGGTGGCCTGGCCGGCGCGCTGCTCGCGCTGGCGGCTGGCTGGTGGGGGCTGCGAGAGGTGCTGCGGCGCCCGGTGGTGCAGACGCTGCGCCAGGCCGCCGACGTGTGATCGACGCGATCGGGAGCGTCATCGGCGCCGGTCATACTTGCCGGCATGCAGCCTCCGCCTTCGAATGCGCAGCCGCCGGTCCATGCCCCGGCCGGCACGGACCGCGAGTTGCAAGTCCTGCACCTCGAAGACTCCGCACTCGACCATGATCTGGCGCGAGTGCACCTGACCCGCGGCGGCCTGAGGGTTCGGCTGGTGCGGATCGATTCCGAGGCCGAATTTCTGAGCGCCCTCGACAGCGATTGGGACGCGATCATCTCGGACTACAACCTGCCCGGCTTCTCGGGCTTGATGGCGCTCGAAATGCTCAAGGCCGCCGGACGCGACGTGCCGTTCATCCTGGTGTCGGGCGAGATCGGCGAAGACACGGCGGTCGAGGCGATGCGCAATGGCGCGAGCGACTACCTGCTGAAGAACAACCTGTCGCGCCTGGTGCCGGCGCTGCTGCATGCGGTGGAGGCGACCGAAACGCGCCGCGCGCGCGAGCGCGCCGATCGTGAACTCGATGCGTCGAAGCAGCGCCTGCGCGAACTCGCCCAGCACCTGCAGAACAGCATCGAGCAGGAGCGCGCGGCGATCGCGCGTGAAATTCACGACGATGTCGGCGGCTCGCTGACGGCGCTGAAGTTCGACCTGGCCTGGATCGCCCGCCACTGCGACTCGGCGGAGGTGCTCGCGCGGGTGACCGCGGCGCTCGAGACGCTGACGCTGGCGATCGATTCGAGCAAGCGCATCATGCACAACCTGCGCCCCGCCATCCTCGAGCAGGGGCTGGTTGCGGCGCTGCATTGGCTGGCCGCCCGGTTCGAGAAGCGCACCGGCGTCGACTGTCTGATCCGCCTGCCTGCCGACGCCCCCGATCTGCCGGCCGGCGTGCCGCTGGTGGCCTTCCGAACCGCGCAGGAGGCGCTGACCAACATCACCAAGCACGCGCAGGCGACGCGCGTTCGGCTCGATCTGTCGCTGGCCGGCGGGATACTGTCGCTGGAGATCAGCGACAACGGTCGCGGCCTGGTCGCCGACGACCTTGCCAAGACGCGCTCGTTCGGTATCCGCGGCCTGCACGAGCGCGCCGGCACGGTCGGGGGATGGGTCGAGCTCAGCAGCGGACCGGACGGCACGACGATGATTCTTTCGGTCCCCTTGAATCCGGCGGAAATCGCTGATATACCCTCGTCACCCGCCCACGACGCAGACGACCCCAGCCAGTGGGGCACGCTTTGAGGGCCCCTGCAGTTGAACCGGCCTCGGGGCCTCGAACAAGAATGATCAGGGTCTTTCTCTGCGATGACCATGCGCTGATCCGCCGCGGCATCCGCGATACGCTGTCGGACGCGCCCGACATCGAAGTTGTGGGAGAGGCGGGTGACTACGGCGAATTGCGCGTGCTGATGCGCGATCACACCGCCGACGTGCTGGTGCTCGATATCAACCTGCCCGGGCGCAGCGGCCTGGACGTGCTGCATGCGTTGAAGGAGGAGGGAGCGACGATGCGCGTGCTCGTCGTCTCGATGTACCCGGAAGACCAGTACGCGATCCGCGCGTTGCGC
Organism: Rhizobacter sp.; assembly: GCA_031360005.1. Classification (GTDB taxonomy): domain Bacteria; phylum Pseudomonadota; class Gammaproteobacteria; order Burkholderiales; family Burkholderiaceae_C; genus LMDS01. The sequence goes on along the minus strand of JANMAW010000616.1, from coordinate 5,062 downwards.
GCTGGCGCCTTCGGCTACGTCAACAAGGGCGGCGATCCGGCGCAGATCGTCGCGGCGGTGCGCACGGTGGCGCAGGGCCGCAAGTACGTGACCCCAGAGATCGCGCAGATGCTGGTCGAGAGCCTGACCACGCCGCTGATCGCGAATGCGCACGAAAGACTCTCTGACCGCGAGTTGCAGACGCTGGTGATGATCGCCTCGGGCAAGCGCCTGTCCGACATCGCCGAAGCGCTGACCCTGAGCCCGAAGACCGTCAGCGTGTACCGCGCCCGCGTGCTCGAAAAGCTCGGCCTCACCAACAACTCCGAGATGACGGTCTACGCGATCCGCAATGGTCTGGTCGGCGGCGAATAGTCGCTGCGCCGCGTCGGCGCTTGCGGCATCCGTCACGGATGCTGCCGGGTTGGTGGCTGCAGTTGGTCACGATGTACCGAAAGGCTTCAACATGCGTCTGGATTCGGGCGCCCCACCTGGCGCTGCAAGCTTGTACCGGTTGGTGGAGTCGGATGGATCACTCGCTCGTCCCCTTGATGGTCGCCAGCTTCGTGGTATCCGCAGGCTTGCTGTGGCTGGCCGGCGAAATCGCCGTAGCGGCGTTTTTCCGACCCGCGCCGATCGGCCGTGCGCTGTTCGTGGTCGTCCTGCTGCTGACCGCGTGTGCCCTGTGGTGGCCGACCCAGGCGATGCGCGCGGGCGATGCGCACAGCTCGCTGCGCGGCGTGGCGATGTTGGTGCCGGGGCTGCTGGCGCTCTTTCTCGCGGCGACGAGTTTCGCCGTCGGGTCGCTCTGGAGCCGGGGTCAACGGCTTTCGGCAGCTGCCGCGGCCGTGGCAATGCCGATCGTTGCCTATGGGCAGATCTTCGGCGTGGCCGCCGCGTTGCAGTTCGGGCAGGCTCCCGGGTGGACTGCTGCCGGTGCGCTGACGTTGAGCCTGTCGGCGGCGCTGCTTGCAACGCAGCTTCGCTTCGGCGGGCCCCGCCACGCGCGCTACCTGCGCGCCGGCGCGGCAGCATTCGCGGCCGCTTTGGGTTGCCTGGGTGCTGCGATGGCGCTGCCAGCGACCGCGGTGCTGCGTTGGTCGCCCGGGCCCGAATGGCTGGTGATGCCGGGTCTGATCGCGATCAGCGTGGTGCTGCTCACGGTGCTGAATCATGGGCGTGAACCGGCACCGGGCTCGCGCGGGCGCCCGTGGCGCGCATCGGCGGTCGACAGCCTGACCGGTCTGCCGACGCGTCTGTACTTCGAAGGCCGGCTGCACCGCGCCGCGTCGACGTGCAATGAGCGATCGACGCGCCTGGCGGTGTTGTTCATCGACCTTGACGGCTTCAAGCCCGTCAACGACACCTTCGGCCACAGCAGCGGCGATCGCGTGCTCGAGCAGGTCGGCCGGCGGCTCAGGGCTCTCGCACGCGGCACGGGCGTGGCCGCGCGCATCGGCGGCGACGAGTTCCTGCTGCTGGCGGTGGGCCCGGATTCGCGGGACGAGGTGGCACAACTCGCGCAGCGGGTGATCGACGCGCTCAGCCGGCCCTACCGCGTCGACGGTCGCGAAGTCAGCATCTCGTGCTCGGTCGGCATCGCGCTGTACCCCGCGAAGTGCCAGCCGGACAAGCTGATTGCGCGTGCCGATGCGGCGATGTACGCGGCCAAGCGCACCGGCGGCTCGCGCCACTGTTTTTACGCGCCGGAGATGGATGCCGACGTGCAGCAGAACTTCGACATGTTGCGCGACCTGCGCCGGGCCCTGGCCAACCACGAGCTCGAGCTGTACTTTCAGCCGAAGATCGATGCGCGCAGCGGCAAGGTCACCGCCGCCGAGGCGCTGCTGCGCTGGAACCATCCGACCCGCGGCATGCTGATGCCCGGGCATTTCCTGCCGCTCGCCGAGCGCTCGGGCCTGATCGGGCCGATCGGCAACTGGGTCATCGAGGCGGCCTGCACACAGGCCCGCGCGTGGCGCGACAAAGGCTTGAGGATGCGCGTGGCGATCAACCTGTCGGCACACCAGATGCGGCAGGACGACATTGCCGACCGCATCACCGATGCGCTGGCGCGACATCGAATCCACCCTTCGCTGCTGACCTGCGAGATCACGGAATCGGCGGCGATGGAGGACACCAGCGCGACGCAGGAGACCTTCCGCCGTTTGGGCGAACTCGGCGCCCACCTGTCGATCGACGACTTCGGCACCGGATACTCCAGCCTCGGTTACCTTCGCCAGTTGCCCGCCGAGGAACTGAAGATCGATTCCAGCTTCGTCAAGGACCTGGACCACAGTGCCGATGCGCGCGCCGTGATCGATGCAGTGGTGAAGCTCGCCCATGCGCTCGGTCTGAAGGTCGTGGCCGAAGGTGTCGAGACCTTGCGCCAGCAAAAGATCCTGATCGAACTCGGCTGCGACGAGTTGCAGGGTTTCCTGTTCGCGAAGCCGATGACGGCACAAACGCTGCTGCAATGGGCGATGGCCGATCGTTCGGCCTCTGCGGTCTTCCGCGGTTCGCTGTTTGGCGAGACGCGCCAGGCTGCGGTCGAAACTTCGCTGCGCGGATCGCGATAGCCCGGCCGGGTTCGAGTTGCCCTCCCGGTCACGGGGACGGCGCCATTCGGGGCCGCGCGCGCTCGACGCAGATCCTTGCCGCTCGCCCCTCGCTGCGCTCTCTCTAACGCGTCGCGCGCCGCCGCACACACTCGAGGTAGCGCTCGCCGTCGGGCGGCAAGCCGCTGCGCTGCGAGGCCCAGATCATCTCGCCCAGGCACTCCATCACCTGGTGCTGCGCCTCGTGCGCCGAGCCCAGGCGGCGGCTCAGCAGCTGGAACGCCTGCTTGATTCCCCTGGGCTGGTCGATGCTGAGCTGCTCGGTGATCGACAGGTGCATCGACAAGTGCAGGAACGGGTTGCCGCGGCCCGCTTCCACCTCGTAGACGGCCGCCAACGCCGCGTCCAGGTCGGCGAGTTCATCGACATACTCCGGGTGCTGGCTGATCCAGTCGGCGGCGGTCGCCTCCATCGGCGAGAGTGGCAACGCGGCGCGCTGCTTGCGCTGGGCTTCGCAGAAGAACCGGCGAACGTCGTGTTGTGACGGGGCGAACATCGAACGATTCTGCACCCTTCACTGCATGCGAATGTGATCGACGAATTTTTCGAGACTGCGGTCGTGCACTGCTTCGAGAATCGAGCCTTCTCCAACGAACCCGGGGCCTCCATGAACGTCACGACCGAGCAGCTCTTCGACCACGCCCGCACGCACAACGGCTTTGCCGCCGAACCGATCCCGGAGGCGCTGCTGCACCGGCTCTACGACCTGGTGAAGTGGGGCCCGACCTCGGCCAATTGCAGCCCGGCGCGCTTCATCTTCGTGACGTCGCCGGAAGCGAAAGGCCGGTTGCTGCCCGGCATGGCGCCGGCCAATGTCGAGAAAACGAAACAGGCGCCGGTGACCGTCATCATCGGCATGGACATGGCGTTCTACGAAAAGCTGCCACGGCTGTTTCCGCATGCCAACGCGAGATCCTGGTTCGTCGGCAACCAGCCGATGATCGACGCGACCGCGTTTCGCAACTCCAGCCTGCAGGGCGGTTACTTCATTCTCGCGGCGCGTGCACTCGGGCTGGATTGCGGCCCGATGAGTGGCTTCGACGCCGCGAAGGTCGACGCCGCGTTCTGGGCCGGCACGACCGTGAAGACCAACTTCATCGTCAATCTCGGCCACGGCGATGCGAGCAAGCTGTTCGGCCGCAGCCCGCGACTCGCATTCGACGAGGCGTGCACGATCGTTTGAGCGACGGGGCCCCGACATCTTGATCGCCGACCCCTGGTTCTACGCCGTCGCGATTCCGGCGGTACTGCTGATGGGGCTGTCCAAGAGCGGCTTCGGCGCGGGTTTCGGATCGCTCGCAACGCCGCTGCTCGCACTCGCCGTGCCGGTACCGCAGGCGGCCGCGATCATGCTGCCGCTGTTGCTGGTGATGGACGGCTTCGGTGTGAAGGCGCTGTTCCTGAAGCGCGACCGCGAGTTGATCCGCCTGCTGATTCCGGCCGGGTTGCTGGGCACGGTGATCGGTACGCTGTCGTTCGGCATGTTGTCGCCGCAGGCGGTGGCCGGCATCGTCGGCGCGCTGACGCTGCTGTTCCTCGCGCAGCGCCTGCTGTTCCCGCCGCGCGCCGATGCGAAGCCGCCGCCGCGATGGCTCGGCTTCGGCCTGGGCGTCGCGTCGGGTTTCACGAGTTTCTTCGCGCACGCGGGCGCGCCGCCGGTGAGCGCCTACGTGCTGCCGCTGCGGCTCGCGCCGATCACGTTCACCGCGACGATGGCGACCTTCTTCGCGGCGATCAACCTGTCGAAGTGGGTACCGTACGCGTGGCTCGGGCTGATCGACTGGCGCAACCTGACGACCTCGCTCATGCTGGTGCCGCTCGCGCCGGTCGGCGTCTGGATCGGTCTGCGGCTCGTGCCGCACATGCGCCCGGCGCTGTTCTACGGGCTCGTCCACGCCGGCATGTTCCTGACCGGCGTGAAGCTGCTGTGGGACGGGCTGAAGTGACGCGCTGCCGACACCCCGCCCGCGGGCTCAGGCAGGCGGCGTGCCGCGCGTGTCGGCGTCGCCGCTCCAGCCTGCCCGCACCGGGCGCCTGGCCGCTTCGTCGCGCTCCTGCGCGAACAGTTCCTCGAGCTGCTCGCGGGCCTGCTTCGAGGCGGCGATGAACCTGGCCTCGTCCTTGCGATGCGGCGCGATCTTCAGCAACTGGTCGACGTTGTGGCGCCGGAAGCGCAACGCCAGCGTGCGCGCCTGGTGCCGCTCCCACCCCAACTGCTCGAGCACGCTGCGCGCGCTCATCAGCGCCGAGTCCAGCGTTTCGCGCTCGATCAGCGCGACGCCGAGGTCGTGCAGATCGAAGTAGTGCCGCACGTTGCGCGCGCGCGCCACGATCGTCAGGTTCGGAAAGTTCTCGCGCACCATCTTCGCGACCTCGATGCTCTGCGCCACATCGTCGATCGCGAGCACGAGGATCCGCGCGCTCGCGGCCCCGGCCGTGCGCATCAGGTCCAGTCGCGTCGCGTC
>JANMAW010000615.1:0-2916 GCA_031360005.1 Rhizobacter sp. | reverse complement strand
CGCGCACCGCGGAGCATCATCCAGCCGCTCGCGAACGCATCGCTGCAGTCGCCGAACCGGCGCGACCAGACCGAGTTCTGCGCCGACGGCGGCGCGATCACCAGCGCGCGTTTCAGGCTCGCCTTGTCGCTGACCTCGGTGACGAGTTGCGTGTGCGGCAGCGCCACGCCGGCGGCGCGGTAGGCGCGGTTCAACGGCTCGACGGCACCATGAGCGACGATCGGCCCGATGCTCGCGTCGACGCCGGCGAGGATGCGCTGCGCCTTGCCGAAGCTGTAGCCGAGCAGCAGGCTCGCGCGACCGGCCGCGGCGTTGGCCGACCACCAGCGGTTGATGTCGTCGAACAGCTCGCGCTGCGGCGCCCAGCGGTAGATCGGCAGGCCGAAGGTGCTCTCGGTGATGAAGCAGTCGCAGCGCACCGGCTCGAACGGCGCGCAGGTCGCGTTCGCCTCTTCGGGTGCGTCATGCGAGCCTGCGACGAAATAGTCGCCCGACGCGACCCAGACCCGCCCGGCGTGTTCGAGCCGCACCTGCGCCGAGCCGAGCACATGGCCGGCCGGGTGCAGCGACACGCGCACGCCGAAATGATCGACCGACGCCCCGTAGGCCAGCGTCTGCAGCGTGATCTCGCCCAGGCGCGAGCGCAACACGCCTTCGGCCGGTGCGCTCGCAAGGTAGTGGGCGTGGCCGCGCCGTGCGTGGTCGGCATGCGCGTGCGTGATCACGGCCCGATCGACCGGCCGCCACGGGTCGATGTAGAAATCACCGGGCGGGCAGTACAGGCCTTCGGGACGCAACACGACCAGGTCGTCGCGCGGGCTCGAACGGTCGGCGCTTGGCTGCGGCAAGGTCATGTCACATGGTAGCGAGGGCGCGAACAAGCTTCGGTGCAGACCGGGCGGTCGTTGCCGGCGCCGGACGCCTGCTCAGTAGCGCTTGCCCGCGACAAACACCAGCGCACGCATCAGCCCGTAAGCAACCCAGTTCCGGCTGCGTATCACGACCGGCCACCGCGTGTGCGCGTCGGGTTCGACGCGGCGGCCCTTCGCGATGGCTTCGGTCAGGTGCGTGCGCAACTCGGCCGCGAACGCATCGTCGCGAACGAACACGTTCGCCTCGCGCGCCATCAGCAGGCTCAGCGGGTCGAGGTTCGATGATCCGACGATTGCCAGCGCACCGCGTTCGGCGTCCATCACCGCGACCTTCGCATGCAGGAAGCCCGCGTCGTATTCGATGATCTCGATTCCGGCGCTGAGCATCGCGCCGTAGACCGCCCGGCTCGCGTGGAACTGCATGAAGTATTCGTAGCGCCCCTGAAGCAGCAGCGTGATGCGCACGCCGCGCCGCGCCGCCCGCAGCAACGCGCGCTGCAGCTGCACGCCCGGGATGAAGTAGGCGTTGGCGATCAGGATCTCGGTTCTCGCCAGGGCGATCGCGAGGCGGTAGCTCCCTTCGATGCTGCGCCGGAAGCGCAGGTTGTCGCGCAGTACCAGCGCAGCCAGGGCGCCGGGCGCCGCGCCGCCGGAGGCATCCGGCCGGTCGATATGGACCTTCATGCTCGCCTCGCCCATGTCGGTGCCCGCGGCGGCAGCCTCGAGCACCGCCTTGAAGGCCCCGGCGACATCGTGTTCGTGTGCCTCGCGCCTCACCTGCAGCCTGGCCCACAGGCGCGTCATCGTCGCGTGCATGTCGGCCACCAGCGGGCCGACTACGCGCACCGAAAAATCGAAGCGCGGCAAGTCGAGCGTGCCGTGGTTGGGGTCGTAATAGTCGTCGAGCAGGTTGATGCCGCCACAGAACCCGATGGCGCCATCGACGACGCAGAGCTTGCGGTGCAGGCGCCGCCAGCGCCTGGGCATCAGCAGGCGCCAGCCGCGTGCCGGGTGGAAGACGCGCCACTCCACGCCGGCCGCGTTCCAGCGCCGCTGCCACTCGGTGGGTACATCGCCGGTGCCCACGCCATCGACGACGACGCGCACGCACACGCCACGCTGCGCGGCGCTCTCGAGCGCGGTCGCGACCGGTATCACCGAGTGCGCGAACTCGAAGATGTAGGTTTCGAGCAGCACCTCGGCGCGCGCGTTGCCGATCGCTTCGGTCAGAGCCGGGAACAAGGCCTCGCCACCTTTCAGAAGCGTCAGCTGGTGGCCGGGGCGCAGTGCACGGTTGCCCGCAGCCGAGGTCACCCGTCGACCTTTCGCGCTGCGCCCGGTCGCGCCGAGCGGGCGCAGTCGCCAGCGGCACGACAGGGGCCCATTCGAGCCCCACTGCGGACCGGTGTGCTCACGCGAGCGCCAGTTCGGCGACGAGCGGCAGGTGATCGGACATGCGCGCCCAGGCCGCGCCGCGCGGCACCGAGGTCGACAGGCAGCGCAAGCCGCGGGTGTAGATGCGGTCCATCGAAAACACCGGCAGCCGCGACGGAAAAGTGTTGAAGCGCGCCGGCGAATCGCCCGGCACTCCGGCGCGGTGCAGCCCGAATTCGCGCATCGGCACATCGAGCTTCGCGCCCCAGTCGTTGAAGTCGCCGGCCACGATCAGCAACTCGTCGGCCGGCACCTCGGTCTCGATGAACGCTGCGAGCCGCTCGACCTGTCGCACGCGGCTTGCGTGGACCAGCCCGAAGTGCGCAACGATGGCGTGCACCAGCACGCCGTTCCATTGCACCGGCACGTGCAACAGGCCGCGCTGCTCGAAGCGGTGGTCGGAGACGTCGTGATGCCCGATGTCGCCGAGCGGCCAGCGCGACAGCAGCGCGTTGCCGTGCTCGCCATGGCGCGTCGTCGCGTTGGTGCGGTAGGCCACGTCGAAGCCTTCCGGCGCGAGGTAATCGGCCTGCGGCATGCGGGGCCAGCCGATGTGGGTGTCGGGAAATTTCTTCGCCTCGGCGCGGTTCAGCAGGCGCACCTCCTGCAG
>JANMAW010000592.1:0-1726 GCA_031360005.1 Rhizobacter sp. | reverse complement strand
TGTCGACCTTGATCAGGCGCAGTTCGTCGAGGTCGTCCTTGTCCCACTGGACCACAGTCCGCAACGCCGGGTACGGGGCGTCGCGGTACGTGCCGGTCGATTCTCCGGCGTTGACGCCCGCTTGCGCTGGTCGATCCCCGCTGACGCGGGGGGCCTCGCCCTTTGCTCCAGCGTCCGCCATCGCGGCATTCTCGACCGGCACGAGTTGTTCGATCTGGTCGCGCGCGATGACGAAGCCGCCGGGGTGCTGGCTCAGGTGCCGCGGGAAACCGATCAGCTGCAACGTCAGTTCGATCCACAGCCGCGTGACCGGGGCCTCGGGGTCGAAGCCGGCCTCGCGCAGGCGCTCGGCGTCGATGTTGCTGCCGTCGAACCAGTGCATGGCTTTCGACAGCAGCTCGATGCGTTGCAGGTCGATGCCGAGCGCCCGGCCGACGTCGCGCAGCGCCGAGCGCGGCCGATAGCAGATGACCACCGCCGTGAGCGCGGCGCGGTGCCGGCCGTACTTGGCGTAGATGTACTGGATGACCTCCTCGCGGCGCTGGTGCTCGAAATCGATGTCGATGTCGGGCGGCTCGTTGCGCTCGGCGCTGATGAATCTCTCGAACAGCAGCGAGGCCTCGCCGGGGTTGACCTCGGTGACCTCGAGGCAGTAGCACACCACCGAGTTGGCGGCGCTGCCGCGGCCCTGGCACAGGATGCCGTGATCGCGCGCCCAGCGCACGATGTCGGCCACCGTCAGGAAGTAGGGTTCGTATCCGAGCTGGCTGATCAACGCAAGCTCGTGTTCGATCTGGGCCTGCCATCTGTCGCCCGACGCCCCGGGGAAGCGCTTGCGCAACCCCGCATACGTGAGGGCGCGCAGATGGCTGGTCGGCGTCTGCCCCTCGGGCACGATCTCGCGCGGGTACTCGTAGCGCAGCTCGGCGAGCGAGAAACTGCAGCGGCCGGCGAACACCAGCGTGTTCTCCAGCCACTCGGGCTCATACAACGCCGCGAGCCGCGCGCGCGAGCGCAGGTGCTGCTCGGCGTTCGGTTCGAGCTGCAGGCCGCATTGCGCGACCGGGAGCTTCAACCGCGTGGCGGCGAGCGTGTCTTGTAGCGGCTTGCGCGAACGCAGATGCATCAGCACGTCGCCGCTGGCGACGATGGGCAGGCCGGTGAACTGCGCGACGCGCTTCACGACATGCAACAGCTCTTCATCACCGGCGCGGCGCAGCAACGCGAGCGCGAGCGCCGCGCGATCCTGGAACCAGGTCTTCAGCCACATCGCGTGGGCGAACACGGTCTCGAAGGATTGCGACGCGTCGGGCACCAGCAGCGCCAGGCAATCGGGCAGCCCGGCAAGCGTGGGCGCGCTCGGCACCTTGCCTTCGATGTCGCCGGGATACGCGAGATATTCGCCCTTCGGCGCGCGGCGCCGCGCCACCGTGATCCAGTGCGACAGATTGCCGTAGCCGCGCCGCGTCTGCGCCAGCAACACCAGGCGCGCGTGCGGCTGCCGGCCTTCCTGGCCTTTGGGGCCGCTCGCGCCCGGCAGCGTGAGCCGCAGCTCGCTGCCGATGATCAGGTGCAGCTTGCAGTCGCGTGCCTCGACGTGCGCACGCACCACACCGGCCAGCGAACACTCATCGGTGATCGCCAGCGCCGCATATCCCAGCCGCTGCGCGCGCTGCACCAGCTCGGCCGGGTGCGACGCGCCGGTCAGGAAGCTGAAGTTGCTGCG
>JANMAW010000591.1:0-3702 GCA_031360005.1 Rhizobacter sp. | reverse complement strand
GCAGGCGCGGATGCGACGGCATTCCTGCGCGAGTCCGAACTGGCGATCAACACGCTGGTCTACGACGCGGTCGGTGCGCATGGGGGTTCGATCTCGGCCGAGCACGGCATCGGCGCGCTGAAGCGCGACGAACTGGCGCGGCGCAAATCTCCCGTCGCGCTGAAGATGATGCGCGCGATCAAGCACGGGCTCGATCCGCTCGGGTTGATGAATCCCGGGCGGCTGCTGTAGCAGGCGCCCGCGCCGGCGCGGCGCGGCTCACGCGGCGCGCAGCGCCTCCTCGCGCAGCCAGGCTGCGAACTCCTGCACCTCCGGCTTGCGCGCCGCGGCGGCCGAGTGCACCAGATAGTAGCTGCGCGGCGACGCGACGGTCTTGTTGAACGGTGCGACCAGCTTGCGCTCGCGCAGCAGTTGCTTCAGCAGCGGGCTGCGTCCCAATGCGACGCCCTGGCCGTTCACTGCAGCGTTGATCAACTGGTCGAACTGCGAGAAGTGCAGCACGCTCGCGGCCTTCAGACCTTCGAGCTTCATCGCGCGCAGCCAGATCGGCCAATCCTGCATGTCGGCAGCGGGCCCCGAGTCGAGGTGCAACAGCACATGGTGACGCAGGTCTTCGGGAGTCTTGAGTGGGCGCGCCGGGTCGCGCAGCAGGCGCGGGCTGCACACCGGCAGCACCACCTCGCCGAACAGCAGCTCGGCATCGTCGCCGACGCCCTCTTTGGACTGGTAGCGAATCGCCAGATCGAAGCCGTCGCGGTCCAGGTTCACGAGCGTGTAGACGGCCGAGATGCGAACGTCGACCTCGGGCCGCGCCGCGGTGAAGCCCGCCAGCCGCGGGATCAGCCAGAGCCCGGCGAAGCCCGGCGTGGTGGTCACGACGACGGTCTTGGCGCGGCGGTCGCGCTTCAGTTCGCCGCCGACCTGGTGCAGTCGGCCGAGCACCTCTCCGACGACCTGATGCAGGGTCTGGCCGTCATCGGTCAGGCGCAGCGCGCGGTGCAGGCGGCGGAACAGCGCGAGGCCGTAGTGCGCCTCGAGCGCGGCGATCTGTCGGCTGACGGCTGACTGTGTCAGCGCCAACTCGTCGGCGGCCCGGGTAAAGCTCAGGTGGCGCGCCGCCGCCTCGAAGGCCTCGAGCTGGTCGAGCGGCGGCAGGTCGTAGTGGCGCATCGGGGCTCCGTTTCACTGCGACGCCGGGCTTTGGCATTCCGGAAGGGCATGCGAGCCATTCAAACATACCGTTTGAGCGCGTCGGTCGCTTGCAGGAGACTGTACCCAGCCTTTCGTCGATCCGGAAGGCGCCTCGCGATCGGCCCCATGCGGTTGCATCATGCCAATAGGAGAACCCTGATGGACACCCAAGACCTGCACCCCGCCTCCCTCCACCTTCGCAAGGGGACGATTCATCGCCTTCGCAATGGCCTCGGGCACCGCATCGAAGCGCTGACCGGCAACCTGTGGATCACGATCGACAACGATCCACGCGACATCGTCGTAAAGACCGGCGAAGGATTCAGCGTCGACCGACCCGGCGACATCCTGATCAGCGCGCTCGACGACGCCCGTTTCGTGGTGCTGGAGCCGGTTGCGCTGCAGCGGCATTGACCCGGCCGGTCCATCAAGTCACTGGACCGACCCCTTGAGCGGCTCGGGCAAGGCCATCGCAACGACCTCGATGCCCTCGTCGCGCAACGCATCGGCGTCGGCGCGTGAGGCGCGTCCGCGGATGCCGCGTTGCTGCGCCTCGCCGTAGTGGATGCGGCGCGCCTCCTCGGGAAATCGGTCGCCGACGTCCTCGGTCTTGTTGATCATCTCGCGCACCGCACGCAGCCACTGCCCCTGGGCGCGCGCCTGCGCGATCTCGGCCGCCGGCAGCGCAGGCGATTCGTCGCGCTGCTTCGACATGTTGAGCCTGGGTGCGCTAGGCAATCGGCTGATGGCCTTGTCGTCGCAAAGCGGGCAGGCGATCAGGCCGCGCTGACCCTGCGCAAGAAAAGCGTCGTCGGATGCGAACCAGCCTTCGAAGCGGTGGTCGTGCGCGCAGCGCAGGTTCAGGACCTTCATGCGACATTATCGCGGCGCGCGGCTCATGGCGCAGAGCGCCATTGCAGCGGCCATAGGCCAGCGCGCCAATTCTGCAGCCACATCAGGCCGATCAATGTCTTGGCATCGGTCAGCTTGCCGAGGCGGGCGAGATCCGCGAGTTCTTCGAGACCGGCGCTGCTCACGTCGATGAATTCACCTGCGTCGAGCTGCCGCGCGCCCGCCGTCAGCCCGCGTGCGAACCAGACTTCGATGCCCTCGTTCGAGTAGGCGATGGCGTTGTGCAGGATGCCGGCGCGCGCCCACTCGGCGGCGCGGTAGCCGGTCTCTTCGATCAGTTCACGAATCGCACACTGGAGTGGCGGCTCGCCGCGCTCCAGCTTGCCGGCGGGGAATTCGAGCATCGCGCGCCCAAGCGGGTAGCGCCATTGACGTTCGACAACGAGCCGGCCGTCGTCGAGCAACGGCACGACCATCACGGCACCCGGGTGCACGATGTATTCGCGTTGCGCGGTGCCGCCATCGGGCAGGCGGATATGGTCGCGGCGCACGTCGAGAAAAGCGCCGCTGTACACCTGCTCGGAGCGCAGCATCTCCTCGCGCAGGTGCGCGTCGGTCGTGACGGGCGTCCGGTCACTCAACGGCGGTGCCCCGAGCAGCGCCAGCCGATTGCCGAGGAGCCCGCCCAGTGCCTCGATGCGATCACGTCGCCAGCGCCCTGACGATCGCCTGCACGCACAGCGTCATCAGGCCTCCGGGCAGGATGCCGAATGCGAGCACCGCGATGCCGTTGAGTGACATCACCGCGCGCACATCGCCGGTGCTGACGATGGGGTTGGTATCGACCGGCTCGTCGAAGTACATGATCTTGATGACGCGCAGGTAGTAGTACGCGCCGATCAGCGACAGCAGCACCGCGACGACCGCGAGCCACAGGTACCCGGTGACGTTGGTGGATACCAGCGACTGCAGCACCGACAACTTGGCGTAGAAACCCACCGTCGGCGGCAGGCCGGCGAGCGAGAGCATGAAGATCGTCATCACCAACGCGAACCACGGGCTGCGCCGGGCCAGGCCTTTCAGGTCGTCGATCTGCTCGGCCTCGAAGCCCCGGCGCGACAGCATCATGATCATGCCGAACGTGCCCAGCGTCGTCAGCACGTAGGTGACGATGTAGAACATCGACGAGGCGTACGAGTTGCCGGCCGAGACGGTGTTGCCATAGACCACACCCGAGCACAGGCCGAGCAGCATGAAGCCCATCTGCGCGATGCTCGAATACGCCAGCATGCGCTTCAGGTTGCTCTGCGCGATCGCGACGATGTTGCCGAGCAGCATCGACCCGACCGACAGCACGACGAGCATCTGTTGCCAGTCGACCGCGAGCCCGAGCATCCCTTCGACGAGCACGCGGATCGTGATCGCGAACGCGGCCAGCTTGGGCGCGCCGCCGATGAGCAGCGTGACCGCCGTCGGCGCACCCTGATAGACATCGGGCACCCACATGTGGAACGGCACCGCGCCGAGCTTGAAACCCAGCCCCGCGACGATGAAAACCACGCCCAGGATCATCACCGACTTGTTGATCCGGCCGGTACCGATCGCCTTGAACACCTCGCCGATCTCGAGCGAACCGGTGGCGCCGTACATCATCGACAG
>JANMAW010000533.1:0-2083 GCA_031360005.1 Rhizobacter sp. | reverse complement strand
TCGATGTCGGCCTTGTCGATCTCGTCGATCAACAGCACCACCGGCTGTTCGGCGGTGAAGGCCTGCCACAGCACGCCCTTGACGATGTAGTTATGGATGTCCTTGACCTTCGCATCGCCCAGCTGGCTGTCACGCAGCCGGCTCACCGCGTCGTACTCGTACAGGCCCTGCTGCGCCTTGGTCGTGCTCTTGATGTGCCACTGCAGCAGCGGCATGTCCAGTGCCTGCGCCACCTCTTCGGCCAGCATCGTCTTGCCGGTGCCGGGTTCGCCCTTGACGAGCAGTGGGCGTTTCAGCGTCGCTGCGGCGTTCACTGCGAGCATCAGATCGGGCGTGGCGACGTAGTTGTCGGAGCCTTGAAACTTCATGGAAGGGGCCCGCAGGGGCGTGGTTTCAGTGGGTCGAACCAGTATAAGGGCGCCCCTATAATCGACCGTTGAACCGATAACGCGGCCTGTTGGAACCATGAAAAACCTCGTCCGTTCGATGATCGCGCTGCTGACCTTGCTGGGCACGATCGGCGTGTCGTTCAATGCTGCCGCGCAGAACGCGCAGGCCGGCGAGAAGAAGGCAGCGATGTGCATCGGCTGCCACGGCATCCCCGGCTACCAGGCGAGCTTTCCGGAAATCTACAAGGTGCCGATGATCGCGGGCCAGAACGCCGGGTACATCGCCTCGGCGCTGACGCAGTACAAGAAGGGCGACCGCAAGCACCCGACCATGCGGGCCATCGCGACGTCGCTGAATGACCAGGACATGGCCGACCTCGCCGCGTTCTATTCCACCGAAGCCAAGACCGAACCGGTTGCCGCAACGCCGGCCGGCGCCGTGCCGGCCGAGGTGGCCGAGTTGCTGAAGAAGGGTAACTGCGCGTCGTGCCACGGTGCCAACTACAGCGCGCCGATCGATCCGAGTTACCCCAAGCTGGCCGGGCAGCACGCCGACTACCTGTACGCCTCGCTGAAGGCCTACCAGACCGACAAGAACCCGAAGGTGGGCCGCAACAACGCGATCATGATGGGGATGGCGCGCCCGTTCACGCATGCCGAAACGAAGCTGCTCGCCGTCTACCTCGCCTCGTTGCCGACCGAATTGAAGACGGTGCCGCAGTCGCGCTGGCGCTGAGCTACACGCGGCCTGCGTTGCCCGACCAGCCGCTGCGATCCAGCGGCTTTTTGCCGCGTCTCGGTTCCTCTGCGGCCTGGAACTTGCTCGAGGCTCGGCCCGGCGACAGTGTCAGGTGTTCCCCGCAGCGGCCGCAGGCATTCGCGGCCCTAAACTGCCGCTTCTTCCAATTTGCCGGAGCAAGACATGAACCGTCTGATCCTTTCCGCGGGCCTGTGGGCCGCCCTCGGCGCGGCCGGTGTGCAGGGGCAGACCCTCCGCTGGGCATCGCAGGGGGACTTGCAGACGATGGACCCGGTCTCGCGCAACGAATCGCTGACCAATGCGATGAACGGCCAGGTCTATGAGACGCTCACCGGGCGCGACAAGCAGCTCAACATCGTGCCTGCGCTGGCCACCGAATGGCAGCAGACCGCCCCGCTGCAGTGGCGCATGAAGCTGCGCCCGAACGTCAAGTTCCACGACGGCGCGCCGTTCAGCGCCGACGACGTGGTGTTCTCGGTGAACCGCGCGAAAGAGCAGACGTCGCAGATCAAGGTCTATGCGAGCGCGATGGGCGAGCCGAAGAAGATCGACAACCTGACGGTCGAATTCAACCTGCAGTCCGTCAACCCGATCTTCCTGGAGCACGCGAACTCGATCTTCATCATGAGCAAGGCCTGGTGCGAGAAGAACAACGTCACCAAGCCGCTCGATTTCACCGCCAAGGAACAGAGCTTCACCGCCTTCAACGCAAACGGCACCGGCCCCTATCAGCTGGTCTCGCGCCAGCCCGACGTGAAGACGGTCTACAAGCGCAACCCGAACTGGTGGGGCCGGTTCGAAGGCAATGTGCAGGACGTGATCTACACCCCGATCAAGAGCAACTCGACCCGCGTGGCGGCGCTGATCTCGGGCGAGCTCGACATGATCCTCGACCCGCCCCCGACCGACACGCCGCGGCTGCGCGAAACGCCCA
>JANMAW010000470.1:0-2931 GCA_031360005.1 Rhizobacter sp. | reverse complement strand
ACGCCCTCGAAGGCGCCGCAGCCGTAGTGCAGCGTGTGGCTCAGCACATGGATCCTGGCGTCACGCCATTCGACCATCGTGCCGTCCATCCAGATCTTGCCGTCGCGATCGTCCATCGACATGAGTGCCTCGTTCGTGCGCGTGAATGAAAGCGGATTCTACGGGCCGCTACAGCGTCCGGCCCGCCGAGTCGGCGGCCCGACCGGCAGTGCCGGCGGCCGCTGCTCGAACGTTGCGCGCCCGACATGGCGATGGGAAACGCCGAACGCGGCCACTGCCCCGCGTCGCGGGCCTGGGCGTCACCACGGCCGAACCGGATTGAAACCACCGGCAAGAATCGCCGACCGCGTGGAATTCCGCCCGTGAACCACGCGTACACCCTCACGGACGCTGAAGCGCCCGCGGCTCCAGGCCAGCGGCGGTGACCTCGAACGCCGATCGTTCGCGACGGCCTGGATCGCTCGGCCCTGCACTCGAGGAGTGATCGATGGCTGCGCCCATGACTCGCAAGGCTTTCTGCGCCCGGTTGACCGGCGCATCGGTGGTGCTGCTCTTCCAGGCCTGCGGCGGAGGTGGCAGCGACGCCGCGCCTGCCGGTGCACCGGCAGGCGCGGGTCCGGCCGGGGCCGGATGCACTGACACGATTGCCGGCAACCACGGCCACGTGCTGACGATTGCCGCAGCCGACCTCGACTCGGCCATCGACAAGGTCTACAACATCCAGGGCAGCGCACCGCACAATCACACCGTGACGCTGACCGTCGCCAACCTGCGATCGCTGAAGGCGGGCATGACGGTGACGGCCTTCAGCTCGACGACCGACGCGCACGAACACAGCGTGTCGATCCTGTGCACCTGAGGCTTCCGCCCGGGGCGCGTGCGTTCTCGGGGCGTCGACAGGCGGTAGCCCGCGCACGACCGATGGATTCGTGCTGAAAGGAGCGACGATGATGATTCAAGGTGTTTCGAGATTGCTGACGCTCGGCCTGATTTGCGGGTCGAGCGTGGCCTTCGCGGCCGGCGGCGGCGGTCCGAATGGCGAGGACATTGCGAGTGCCGATCCGGTCATCGCGACCGCGAGGGCCGCCATCGCGAAGAAGGATTGGGCGGCGGCGCAGGCGGGCCTGAGGCAGGCGCTGGCCGCGAGCCCGAACAAAGCCGACTATCACAACTTGTACGCGTACAGCGTGCGCAACGGCGCCAACCCGGACATGAAGCTGGTGTTCAGCCACTACGCCGAGGCGCTGCGCATCGATCCCAAGCACCGCGCCGCCCACGAGTACAGCGGCGAGGCCTATCTGGTCGTCGACGACCTGCCGAAGGCGAAGGAACACCTCGCGGTGCTGGACCGCCTGTGTCGTTTCGGCTGCGAGGAATACACCGACCTGAAGAAGGCGGTGGCGCGGTACGAAACGAGCCGCAAGCGCTGAACGGTGCGTCAGCGGGTCGGTGTCGATCCGTCGGCCGACGCACGGGCCCGCGCGCTGGCGGCCTCCAGATCGCGCCACGCCGGCTTGTCGGGCGCAAATCGCCGCCGCATATAGGCCGCGAGTTGCGCGATCTGCGTGTCGTCGAGGCCGTCGCGAAACGCGGGCATGAAGCCGATGGCTTGCGTCGCCGGCTCTCGGATGCCGTCGAGAACCACGCGCAGCAGGTTGTCGGGGCGCGGGCTGTGCAGATTGCTGTTGAGCGCTAGCGGCAGGTTCAGCCCGAGCAGTTGCGGGCCGTCACCATCGTGGTGGCAGGCACCGCAGGCCGTGGTGAAGAGGCGCTGCGCCGGGCCGGCGAGCGCACGCTCTTGCGCGGCACTTTGCGCGACCAGGGCGGGTGCGGGGGTCGTTTGGTTCGATGGCGCGCTTGATGTGTTGAACGACGCGAGGTACACCGCCATCGCGCGCACATCGGCCTCCGGCAATGCCCCGAGCTGCCGCACCACCGGCGCCATCGGCCCGCTCGCGTTGCCGTGTTGCGCCGAGTGCCCGAAGCGCAGGTAGTCGAACAGCTCGGCTTCGGTCCACGGCAACGGCGCATGGCTCAGCGACGTGAGCGGCGGCGCCTCCCACCCGTCGGCGATCGCGCCGCCGAGGTAGCCGCTGCCGCCGCGTTCCGCGCCGAGCGCGCCGCGGGTGGTGTGGCACGCGCCGCAGTGGCCCAGACCGTCGACGAGGTAGGCGCCGCGATTCCATTCACCCGACCGCGCCAGGACCGCCGGCACCGGCCCCGGCGCGAGGTAGAGCGCATTCCACAGCCCCAGCAACGGGCGCACGCTGAACGGGAATGCGAGCTTCGTTTCCGGCACGCTGGAGGCGACCGGCGGCTGCGCCATCAGGTACGCGTACAGCGCGGTCAGGTCGTCGTCGGTCGTCTTCGTGAACGCGGTGTATGGAAACGCGGGATAGAGGTGGTGGCCGTCGCGCGAGATGCCCTCGCGCATCGCGCGCTGGAACGCGCTGAACGACCAGCGCCCGATGCCGGTCGCGGCATCGGGCGTGAGGTTGGTGGTGTAGACCGTGCCGAACTTTGTTGCCATCGCGCGGCCGCCGGCGTTCGGCACGCCGCCGGGTGCGGTGTGGCAGACGATGCAGTCGCCCACGGCGGCGAGCACGCGGCCTTTCTCGATCGTCGCGACGTTGTAGACGTTGCCGCTGCCCGCC
The DNA here is from genome assembly GCA_031360005.1 of Rhizobacter sp. Lineage (GTDB taxonomy): Bacteria > Pseudomonadota > Gammaproteobacteria > Burkholderiales > Burkholderiaceae_C > LMDS01. Next base: position 277 of record JANMAW010000470.1, on the reverse strand, counting down.
GCGATCGGCGCAATGGGTGCAATGGCCGCGCGCCAGCCGAGCAGCGCGGCGCCGGCGCCGACCACGCCGGCCGCCAGCGCCACGGCTGTCGCCCACGCACTTCGCCGCCGCGGCCAAGGCGCGTCACGCGGCTCCGTGGGCGATGCACCGGCGATGACGGGCTGTGCCGGCGCAACTTCGCCCGCGCCCGGCGCCGCGGGCACCGGGCGCAGCGCCGCGTGAACCACCTCCGGCGTGAACGGCGGCGCACGGAAGCGCACGCCGGTCGCGTCAAAGA
>JANMAW010000454.1:0-5174 GCA_031360005.1 Rhizobacter sp. | reverse complement strand
TTCCTGCCGAAGGAAGAACGCGACGCCGCGCAGATGGTCTCCGCCGGACTGGCCCGCGACGGCGTCGAAATCCATCTGAACTGCACCGTCGTCAAGGTTCGCGTGGAAGGTGGCCGCAAGGTTGTCGAGATGATCAACGACGGCAACGTCAGGACCTCGGTGGTCGATGAGATATTGGCCGGCATCGGCCGCCGGCCCGCGGTGCACGCGCTCGACCTGGAGGCTGCGGGCGTCAGCTACGACGCCGAGGCCGGGGTCCAAGTCGACGACTTCCTGCGCACCAGCAACCGACGCATCTACGCCGCAGGAGACGTCTGCCTCGAACACAAGTTCACCGACACGGCAGAAGCCTCGGCTGGGATCGCGGTTCAGAACGCCTTGTTCCTTGGCCGCAAGAGAATGAGCGCACTGACGATCCCGTGGTGCACTTACACCGACCCGGAAATCGCCCACGTCGGCATCTACGTGAGGCAGGCCCGTGAACGCGGCATCCCGGTCAAGACCTTCACCGTCCCGATGCACGAGGTCGACCGCGCTGTCGCCGACGGCGAAGAAGAAGGCTTCGTGAAGATCCACGTGCGAGAGGGCACCGACAAGATTCTCGGCGCCACGATCGTGGCAAGGCATGCCGGCGACATGATCAACGGCATTTCACTCGCGATGGTGGCCGGGATCGGCATGCGAACACTGGCCGGCGTGCTCCAGGCCTATCCGACGCAGGCCGGCGCCATCAGGAAGGCGACGGAAGCCTATACCCGTACCCGCCTGACTCCGCTCCTTGCCTGGCTGCTGGCGAAATGGCTGAACGGGGTTCGTTTCCGGCAATAGACGCTTCGGGGAGGCGGCTACAGACAAATGCGAGATCGTGGCTTCTACTTTATGGCTTCGTGCGGAGGGCCACGCCGGACGGTTGACCCCTCTGCACCGCCGAAGGCGACGGGCTTAGGTACGCGGTGAAATCGCGCGCCCCATCCGCCCTAGGGCGCGGAGAGCGCGGACCCGCTTGACCGGGTCGACGCGGCAAGGTTGGTCAAAGCGAATGGGCAGCGACGCGTCCGCTTGCCGTTGGGCAGCACCACGCCGACGCATAGCGCGCGTCATCGTGCGACAAGGCTCCGGCAAAAAATGCGACGGCCCACCGGTCGGCGCCAACACCCGCGCACGGCGTCATCGGTCAGCCGCATATGCAGGTGGTCTCTCAACGCTGTTCGTCGAATTAAACCGTCGCCTCGCTGGATGACTGCGAGACCATTGCATCACGGACTTCTGTGATGTCGTTCCATGGCCGTTCGTGAGAGTCATCGCATGGCAGGTCTACCGCAACGCTCGGACCGCCCCGAAACCTCGCGACATCTGGCTGTCAATCATGCAGCCAAGACACTGACCGCACTTTCGGAGGGTGTTACTTCTTCGGAGCCTCGCTCGAAGGCTGCGGAGTCTCGCCGGCTGGCTGCAAGGTGCGTGCCTTGGCCGCATCCTCGGTCTCGCCTTTCACTGCAGCGCGGCTCTTCGCGGGCGTTGTCACAGGGTTCATATGGTCGGGCTTGACGCCACCGACACCCGCTGGAGTCAGGCCTCCCATGTCACGTTCCATGACGGCTTCGCTCTTCCTCTGTGCCCGGGTTTTCGTCGATCGACCCGTATTCCCAGACTCATTTGCGCCGGGCCCTTGACCGGCTGGGGCCAGGGAGCCAGACGCCTTCGTCTCGGCTTTGACGCTCTCGCGTGAGACCGGAGCCGAGGATTGGGCAGACGCGCCCGAGGTGCCGAGGGCAACAGCCGCAGCGGCTGCCAAGCCGAAAACATACTTCGTGGTGTTCATTTCTAGAATCTCCTTGATGGGTTTCAGTGCGCCGAGTGCAACGCACAGGCGAGCCACCGGATGGTGTTCCCACTCCACGGACTTGTCTGTGCGGCTTCGTACATTCAACCCAAAAGACCGAGTTCGGATCGGCGCAACCGCGCTCACGGAGCGCTACGAATCCCGCCGAACAGCAGTGCCTGCATCTGCTCGCGTTCCGCCGTAGTGGGCCAGGCGGCGTTGTCCGGCGCGGGGACGGAGCCGGAGCGCTGTGAATGAGCCGCGGGCGACCTCGCCCAATGGACTTGCCCCTGTGCGTCGAAGCGGGCCAGGCTGTACGTTTCGTTGATGACGACGTCGGGCTCGCCGTCTTTCAGGCGCACAAACCAGTCGGCGAGACGCAGCGTTTGCCCGGCGAGCGCCGGAGCCGAAGCCTGACCACGAGCGAGTGCGACGTACAGCTCGTGCGGCACCGCGTGAACCTCGCCGCGGTCATCAAGGAGGAACACGAAGGAGGAATGCCCGGCGTCTTCGGCTGCGCTGTCGCCTGCGCAGGCCGGCAGGGTCCGGCCCGACGCATCGACCGAGCTGTACACCGGCGCGAAGCCACCGCCCGGGGTGCGGAAGTTGGTGGTCTGCCCCTGGTACAGGCGCGCTGCCACCCACTGCACCGTACCGTCGTAGGTGTACGCGCGAAGGTCGAACTTCATGGCCTTGGTGGCCTTCGACGTGTCCTGATCATCGATCATCCGCTCACCTGGCGCGACGATGGCCTGGGCCACGTAGTCGCCCGCCAGGATCTCCTGCCAGACCCGCCGCGTCAGCTTGTCGCCGCGGTAGGCCGCGCGGCTGCCAAAGCCCGCCACCGGCTTGAAGAAGAGCCCACGGCGCGCGTCCCACAGACGCTGTGCATCGGCGGCGTCGACCACCTCGGTGCGAGGCACATGCTCCAGCAGGATCTGCTGCGTCGCCTGGGGCACGCCAAGCGCCTGCAGCCGCGCGGCATCGCTGAACAGCGCGAGGTGGCGCTTGTCGGCATACAGCGCATGGGCTTGAGGATGCGGGGTCAGTACGACGGCTTGCTGCAGGTACGCTTCGCGCAGCGCGGCAGTGCCGGCTTGCTCAAGGTAGAAGTCGGTCAGCCGGTTGTAGACGAGGTCGATGGCCAAGTCGCCGTGCCACAGCATGCCATCGCGCCATTCGAGCGCTGCCGGGTCGGCGATGACCACCCGCAATCCGTGCCGCTCGAACAATCGCTGGAACAGCAAAAACTCCGGGTACAGGTATTGTTCCTCGGGCGCGCCGTCGACGATGGCGACGCTCGCCAGCGGGCGGCTCCGGCCCGACAGTTGCCATTCATGGCGGAACATGTCGACGATGCGCTGCTCGAACGCCATCACGCTGGCAAGGGTGGGCACCATCGCATCCACCACTGCGCAGCATGAGCGCTGTGCCCGCGCCAGCACCGCATTGAGCATTGCCCCGCCCGCGTTCGTGTTGATCTCGATCAGGCCGAGACGGCCTTGATCGAGATGAAAGTCGTAGCCGAAGAACACGCCCAGCGGCCCGCTGGTGCCCATCCGGGCGATGGCCGGCGCAGCGGCGAGCACCTGCTCCCGATAGGCTGGCAGGGCCACGACGGATTCGATGGCCTGAATCACTTGCACCATGCGCTGCAACTGCGGTGCCGCCACGAAAACGGGAAGAGCCGCGAAGAGGAACGGACAGCGTTGTCGAACCATCTCGGAAAGGCCCGGCTGCCCAAGTTCCGTGTCGAGCGCGCGCGCCAGCGCGCCCTGGTCGAGACTGAAGCAGAAGCACTCGCTGTTGAGCGCGTCGATGGCACCGCGTGGCGGCGCGACGTGCGGTGATGACAAGACAGCGTTCACGGTTTGGTGCCGGGCATGGTATGGGCACTTCAGGCAAGTGCCTCCTTCGCGCCAAGGGTACCAGTCGCTTCCGTCGCCGTCTGTTCGGTGGACGACGTGGCGGCGACCATGATTCGATCCGGTCGGGAGTCCGGTTTCGACACGTTCATCGCGAGCTGTCTGTGTACGGCAACGAACAGACACTTGACCGGCAACAGGCGCAACCTTGCGGCGAGCCGACCACCACCGCGCTCACGTTCATCTGTTTCGCACCAACGCGGCGTTGGGCGGGGACGGTCATCCACTGAACGCCCGAAGCCATGCTTGACGAAGATCAATGGTTCGTCGCGGCGCCCTCGTAGGATGAGTCACTGGCAATCGTACGAAGCATGAAGTTCCTTTCCACCACTCGCCCGAAGCGCAGCACCGCATTCGCTGTTTGCTCAACCGCCTGCCATGCTGATCAGTGTGCGATCTGTGGAGAGAAAAATGAATCACAACCATTCGCAGCATGACCCGATTCCCACGAGCTTCTGGCACTCGCGCTACGCCGCAGGACTGCTCGTCATGGGTGCCATCGCCGCTTACTTCCTGCTGAGCGAGCACCGTGCCCACTTCTTCGGTGCGCTGCCGTTCCTGCTGCTGCTGGCCTGCCCGCTGATGCATGTCTTCATGCACCACGGCCATGGTGGACACGCTGGCGGACATGCTCAGCACCACGGCGGCGAGCAAGCTTCGAACACGTCGACGACGCCGCAGGGGACCAAGACCGGAGAACAGCCGTGACGCACGATGCCCCTGCCTACGGGCTGTGGACGCTCGTCATCCTCAATTCGGCTCTCTTCCTGATGTTCGCTTTCAGCTTCTTCAAGCCGCAGACCGGGCGCGACTGGCGAACCTTCGGGGCCTTCGCCGCCTTCGTCGTCGCGCTCTTTGTCGAGATGTACGGCTTCCCGCTGAGCATCTACCTGATGTCGGGCTGGCTGCAAACGAAGTACCCGAGCCTCGACCTGCTGTCCCACAACTCCGGTCACCTGTGGTCGACGCTTCTGGGCGAGAAAGGGGATCCGCACTTCGGAGCGCTTCACATCGCGAGCTATGTGTTCCTCGGCTTCGGCTTCTACCTGCTGTCCAGCGCCTGGAGCGTGCTGTACCACGCGCAGCGCCGCAATGCACTTGCCAGGTCTGGCCCGTATGCGCGCATTCGCCATCCGCAGTACGTGGCCTTCGTGCTCATCCTGCTGGGCTTCCTGCTGCAGTGGCCGACGCTGCTCACGCTGGCGATGTTCCCCGTGCTGCTGGTCATGTATGCCCGGCTCGCGATCACTGAAGAAGCGGAGATGCACAAACGATTCGGCGCTGAATTCGAAGCCTACGCAGCGCACACGCCACGCTTCGTGCCGTCATTGCGACGGGAAAAGTCGGCCACCTGAACAGACGGTCCGATCGCACACCCGATTCCTCAACCCAAGGCGAACTCCCGATGCAATTTCGTCTGGGAATTG
>JANMAW010000444.1:0-2299 GCA_031360005.1 Rhizobacter sp. | reverse complement strand
GCGACGGTCTGGTACATCAGCCAGCGGTTCACCATTGCATCGAACAGCGGGTCGGGGGTCTTGACGCGGGCCGCGCCGAGCAGCGTGTCCCACATCGCGCGGGTCGTCTCGAACCGATCCATCGCCGGCACGGTGGCGGCGGTGGTGGCGAGCTGGCGCGCCGCGGTCGGGTCAGCGCCGAAGCCGAGCAGGAACACGATCTCGGCGCTTTCGCCGGCACCGAGCGTGACCAGCGTCGAGATCGCCGCGCACGGGTCCAGGCCGGCGCCGCTGCGCCGGCCGAAAAGGTCGGGTGCGACCAGGCGGCCGCGCGCGTCGAAGCATTCGCGGCGGTCGCAGGTCCAGTCCGGCGGCTCGGCGCTGGAGTTCGCCGTGGGGGTGGCGAGCGCGAGGAACGCCGTGCCCGCGCCGAAGCCTGCCGAACGGTCGCGCTGCGTGCATGTCAGCGCGGTCAGGCTGCGCGCGCTGGCGGCATCGCCGGGCAGGCGCTGTGTGAACGACGCGGTGTCGGTGGTGAGGCGGTCGGCGCGGTTCGCGCCCATCACCCACTCGGCGATGCCGATCACGCGCAGCCGCAGGCGACGGTGGCCGCGGTTGAGCAGGCGCAGGCGCACCTGCTTGACGGCGCTGGTCGCGTCCACGCACCAGGCGGCGCTGACGTCGAGATCGCCGCGCCGATGCCGCACCACGCTATAGCCCTGGCCATGCGCAACGTGATAGGTGGCGGCAGCGTCGGCCCAGGCCGACGGGGACACGCTCCACAACTCGCGCGTCTTGATGTCCTGCAACAGGAACCATTCGCCGGGCGGGTCGGCGAGCGCGTCGTTCGACCACGGCGTGAGCTGGTTCAGCCGGCTGTTCAGCGCCCAGGTGTAGCCGCCGCCGGCCTCGGAGATGTGGGCGCCGAAGCCGGGATTCGAGAGCACGTTGATCCACGGCCGCGCCGGGCGCCGCAAAACACTCACATCGAAGCGAAACTCACCGCCCTCGGGCATGAACGCGCCGCTGGCAAGACGCGGCTCGGCGTTCGTCCCGGCGGCGATTCGCAGCGCGCTGACCGAGCCGGCGTTGCGCGCTTCCAGCGCGGCGTCGTGCTGCTCGTTCCACTCCTGCACGTGGTGCGTCAGCGGCCGCCCGTCGGCGTTGAAATGCAGGCGCGCCAGGCTGCGCAACGTGCCGAGTTCGTCGACCGAGAGCTCGTCGGCGCGCAGCACGCGCAAGCTCGTGCTGGCGGCGAATGGCTGGCCGGCGTTCTGCGCGTTGAACTGCTCGCGCAGTGCGGCGATATCGCGCTGCAAAGCCATCAGGTAAGAACTCGGCTCGGCGTTGATGACGACCAGGTCACAGGCCACCCCCGACCACGACCAGATGCGCAGCGCCTGCACCAGCGTTCGCAGCAACCCCATGCCCTCCGCGGCGCCGGCCGAGACCAGCACGACCGGGCGGTCGGCCGAGATGCCGAAGCGCCACAGCAGGCGCCGGTCGCAGGCATCGACGCGTTCGCGCTCGGCCGGCCCGTCTTTCAGGCGCGGGCGCGTCACGCCCATCACGAGGGCCGTGGTCAGCGTCTGGATCGCCGCGAAGTTCTCGGCGTTGACGTTGAGGTCGCGCAGGCGGATTCCGGTCAGCGTGGCCGACATCAGCGAGGCGCGCTCGACGGGGCTGTGCTGGCGGTGCTTGTCGATCACCGCGTCGAGCGTCGCCGGGTTGTCGCCGGCCGCGGTGCAGAAGGTCAGGCGCAGCTTGCCGAGCGGCGCGAGTTGCAGCCGCACGGCCAACGCACACACCGGGTCGAGGCCGGTGTCGAGCGCCACTTCCGCGCCGGCCTCGCCAGTGCCAGCGTCGAGGGTCGGGAACGACGCGAGCGGCTGGCTGGCATCGCGATTCCGGCCGAGCCAGCCGAGGCGATCGGTCTGGACCCGGATCGAGGTGATCGCAGGGTCGTTCTCGGCGATGAAATGCGCCGCGTGCAGGGCTTGCTCGGTGGGAAGCCTCGGCTTGCGTTCGAACACCAGCGCCTGCTGGGCAGCACGCCAGCCCGAGCGCAGAAAAAGGTTCGAGAACGCCGGGTGCGACTCATCGGCGCCTGGTGCGGCCAGCGAAATCTCGAATGCCGACATCAGCTCCAGATCCAGCGTGCGGTCGCTCAGGTTGCGCAGCTCGACCTGGCGGAACTCGATGTCGTCTTCGGGGCTGACCCAGACCGTCATGTAGGCGTGCAGTTCCGGCCAGTGCGTATCGAAACACACGCGGTCGGCGTGGTAGGTGCTGTGATAGTCGGCAGCCGGGTCGGGGGCAG
>JANMAW010000312.1:0-2252 GCA_031360005.1 Rhizobacter sp. | reverse complement strand
AGCAGCTGCGTGTATTCGCTGCGCCCCTCGACGCGGTTGTGCGTATAGGCCAGCGGCGGATCGGTGTCGTAGCTGAGCTGCTTGTAGAACTCGGTGTACTGCTCGGGCGTGATGTCGTTCTTGCTGCGCGCCCACAGCGCCGCGGCCTTGTTGACGGGCGCCCATTCGTCTTTCGCGACCTGCTTGCCGGCTTCGGCATCCCACTCCTCCTTGCGCATCAGGATCGGCAGCGAGATGTGGTCGGAGTACTTGCCGATGATGGACTTGAGCTTCCAGCCGGTCAGGAATTCGTCTTCGCCGTCACGCAAGTGCAGCGTGACGCTGGTGCCGCGTGCGGCGCACGTGATGGTCTCGACCTCGAAATCGCCGGCACCCTCGGAACTCCAGCGCACCCCCTGGTCGACCGGCACTCCGGCGCGGCGCGACTCGACGGTGATGCGGTCGGCCACGATGAAACCGCTGTAGAAGCCCACGCCGAACTGGCCGATCAGCTGCGCGTCCTTCTTCTGGTCGCCTTCGAGCGCCGACATGAACTCGCGCGTGCCGCTCTTCGCGATCGTGCCGAGGTTCGCGACCGCCTCGTCGGCCGACAGGCCGATGCCGTTGTCGGTGATCGTGATGGTCTTGGCTTCGGCGTCGAACGCCACCCGCACCTCGAGGTTCGGCGCGTCCTCGAGCAGCGCAGGGTTGTGCAGCGCCTCGTAGCGCAGCTTGTCGCACGCATCCGACGCATTCGAGATCATCTCGCGCAGGAAGATCTCCTTGTTCGAATACAGCGAGTGCGTGACGAGGTGCAGGATCTGCTTGACCTCGGCCTGGAACGATAGAGTTTGTTTGTCCATGATTCTTCGATGGTGCTGCCGAGGCGGCCCCGCGCCGCCCGGAAAGGCGGCATTTTGGGCCACGCCAGCCCGATTTCAAGACCGCTCGCGCCCGGAGTACGGCCACCGCGATCAGTCCGGCTCGGGCAGGAGCTCGAAGCTCCCCTTTTGCTGCGTCCAGGTGTCGTGCCCGGACGCGAACCCGACCATCCTGCCGTGCGCCAGGTTCAGCGCGACGGTCAGCGTGTAGCCGCTCGCCGATACGTACGACACGACCACGACGTCGTCGCTGATCGGCGCGATAGCGCCGAACTTCTCGTGGTTCAGCTTCGTCGGGTCAGAGCCGTCGACGCTGCGCCAGACGACGCTGCCATCGGCGTTGAACGTGTGCTCGAAGGTCTGGCCCGCGACCGGGCCGTCGGTGAATCGCCAGCGGATCGTCCGGCCCAGCAGCGCGCGGTTGTCGGGAGCAGTGCTCATCGTCGGGACCTCCTATCGCAGGGTGGCCTGCAACGTGATCTCGGGCACGCTCGCGAGCGCCTTCGACAGCGGGCAATCGCGCTTCGCCGCAGCAGCGATCTGCTGGAACTTCGCGTCGTCGATGCCGGGCACGCTGGCCTGCATCCTCAGCGCAATGCGGTCGATCACGAACCCTTCCCCTTGTTTGGCGAGACGCACGCTGGCCTGGGTGTCGACCGAAGCGGTGGCGATCCCCGCCTTGTCGCAGGCGAACGAAAATGCCATCGTGAAACAGGCCGCGAGCGCCGCGCCGAGAATCTCTTCGGGGTTGGTGCCGCGCCGGTCGTCTTCGAAGCGGCTCGCGAAGCCGTACGGATAGCTCTTCAGCGCACCGGTCTCGGTGCTGATCTGGCCTTTGCCCTGCTTGCCCTGGCCTTCCCAGTGCACGCTGGCGGTCTTCTCGTTCATGGCGATTCCTCTCGATGATGGTGAGTACGACGCTGTGGATCGGTGAACCGGCCCGCGTCACTTCGGCCGGGGCCACTTGATCTGCTTGTCGGGCCGGCTCAACCGGCCGGCACGCAGCTCTTTCACCGCGCTCACCACCGCCCGCGCGACGTTGCGAACCTCCTCCTGCACCACGTGGTCCTTGTCGAGGGCGTCGTGGCTGTTGAAGTAGGGCTCGAAGTAGCCGATGTATCGGTCCAGTTTGGCGGCGGCGCCGGCATCGATCAGCCCCATCCACTCGAGCCAGTCGGTCAGGCTGCGGCGATGCCCCTCGACGCCGGCCACATCGCCGTGCACGACGACGCCGTAAGCGCGACCCGCGACGTGTTTCGGGTAATCCCAACCCTTCTGCTCGATGCGCTTCGCCTCGCTCACGGTCTTGCCGTGGGTCGTGGTCGGGTCGGCGTTGCCGCCATCGGCGCAGACCATCCGATCGATCATCAGCTTCAGCGGGCTCGGCGACTG
>JANMAW010000257.1:0-2893 GCA_031360005.1 Rhizobacter sp. | reverse complement strand
TGATGGTGGCGCACCCGGCGGCATTCAACCTGGTGGCGCGCGAATATGCGCTGAGTGCACTGGCGAGCGGCGGCGCGCCGGCCGCGATCGAACGCCTGCGCGATCTGGACGCGCGCGCTCCGACGATGGACCTGCTCGATGCCCTCGCCCTGCTCGACCCCGAACCTGCGCGTCAACGCGGCCGCCTGCTCGCGCACCTGCGCAGCCATCCCACGCTCTCGGCCGCGAAGGCTCTGATCACGCAGCATGACGCTGCGAGTTTCAGCGGCGTCGAGACCCAGGCCCTGGGCGATGCGGTCGGCCGTGCGGCTCAGCCACTGCGCCGTTACCGGTGCGCCGCCTGCGGTTTCGAAGCCCAGCACTATTTCTGGCAATGCCCCGGGTGCCTGAACTGGGACAGTTACCCGCCGCAGCGGCTGGAGGATCTTTGATGGCGGCACCTCTTCTGTCGCGCGAACGCTTGAGCCAGGCCTGTGTGCTGGTCGTCGGCGACGCGATGCTTGACCGCTACTGGTTCGGCGCCGTCGACCGCATCTCGCCCGAGGCGCCTGTGCCGGTGGTGCGCGTCACCCGCGAAGAAGAGCGGCTCGGCGGCGCCGCCAACGTCGCGCTGAACGTCAAGACGCTGGGCGCGCAGACCACCTTGCTCACGGTGGTCGGTGCTGACGAACCGGCCCGCACGCTGCGCCGCCTGCTCGAACAGCAGGGCGTCACCGCGCTGCTCGGCAGCGACCCGAATCTGTACACCATCGTCAAGCTGCGCGTGATCGGCCGGGCGCAGCAGTTGATTCGCGTCGATTTCGAGAACCAACCCGACCATGAGGTGCTCGCCGGGATGCTCAGCGACTACGAGCGCGTCCTTCCCGACCACGGCGCGGTCTTGTTCTCCGACTACGGCAAGGGTGGCCTGACCCACATCCCGCGCATGATCGAACTCGCCCGCGCGGCGGGCAAGTCCGTGTTGATCGACCCGAAAGGCAGCGACTACAGTCGCTACGAGGGCGCGACCGTCGTCACGCCCAACCGTGCCGAGCTCGCGCAGGTGATCGGCGCGTGGAACAGCGAGGCCCAGTTGCATGAGCGGGTCGATGCGCTGCGCCGCGCCCACCGGCTCGACGCGCTGCTGCTGACCCGCTCCGAGGACGGCATGTCGCTGTTCGACGATGCCGGCCATGTGCAGGTGCCGGCCCAGGCCCGCGAAGTCTTCGACGTGACCGGCGCCGGCGACACCGTGATCGCGACGCTCGCCGCGATGCTCGCTGGCGGAATAACGCTGCGCCAGGCCATGCCGATCGCGAACCGTGCCGGCGGCATCGTCGTCGGCAAGTTCGGCACCGCCAGTGTCAGCTACGAGGAGTTGTTCGCATGAGGATCGCCGCATGAAGGTCTCACGATGAGAGTGGCCGTCACAGGCGCGGCCGGCATGATCGGCAGCAACCTCGTGCAGGGGCTGAACGCGATCGGCATCGATGACGTGATCGCGGTCGACGACCTCACCGACGGCCCGAAGTACCGCAACCTCATGGGGGCGCAGCTCAGCGACTACTTCGACAAGAGCGAGTTCTATGCGCGCTTCGCCAGCGGTGAATTCGGCCGGCTCGACGCGGTGTTCCACGAAGGCGCGTGCTCCGACACGATGGAGCACGATGGCCGCTTCATGCTCGACACCAACTACCGCTGTTCCAAAACTCTGCTCGATGCCTGCCAGGCGCAAGGCACGCGGCTGCTGTACGCCTCATCGGCCGCCACCTATGGCGGCAGCGCGTCATTCCGCGAGGAACCCGAATTCGAGCGGCCGCTGAACGTCTACGGCTACTCCAAGCTGTTGTTCGACAACGTCGTGCGGCGCCTGCTGCCTTCTTTGTCCGACACGGCGGGCACCCAGGTCGCGGGGTTCCGGTACTTCAACGTCTACGGTCCGCGCGAGCAACACAAGGGCCGCATGGCTTCGGTGGCGTTTCACCACTTCAACCAGTTCCGCGAGACCGGCAAGGTGAAACTGTTCGGCGCACACGGCGGCTACGCCGCGGGCCGGCAGAGCCGCGACTTCGTCTACGTCGACGACGTGGTCGCGGTCAACCTGTGGTTCCTGCAGCACCCCGAATGCAGCGGCATCTTCAATCTGGGTACCGGGCGCGCCCAGCCGTTCAACGATGTCGCGCTGGCGACCGTCAACGCCGTCCGCGCGGTCGACGGCGAGGCCGCGCTGCCGCTCGAGGCGCTGCTGCGCGACGGCCTGATCGAGTACATCGACTTCCCCGCCGCGCTGGTCGGCAAGTACCAGTCGTTCACCGAAGCCGACCTGACCCGGCTGCGCGCCGCCGGCTGCAATCACGCCTTCGCCGATGTGGCGAGCGGCGTCGCGGCATATGTGGGCTGGCTCGCGAAGCAGCGTTGAAGCGATTTCGCGCGACGTGGGTCAACCTTGTCCGCCCCGGGTCCGTTACGGTTTGTGCCGCGGGCCGATTCTGGCCAGCGCGTACCTTCGCCGCAGCGCGGAGCGTCACCAAGACTCGATTCGAGGAGCGCACGTGATCAAGATGATTCTCGGCGCCATGCTGGCGCTGTTCGCTGCCGTCGCGTTCGCGGCCGTCGACGTCAACAAGGCGACCCAGGCCGAACTCGAGGCCATCAAGGGCATCGGCCCGGCGATCTCGGGCAAGATTCTCGACGAGCGCAAGAAGGGCTCATTCAAGGACTGGCAGGACATGGTCGATCGCGTCAAGGGCGTCGGCGAAGGAAATGCCGCCAAGTTCTCGGCCGAAGGCCTGACGGTCAACGGCGCCGCGTTCGCCGGCGCGCCGGCCAGGTCCGCTGCTTCCGCGCCCAGGAAGGAAGACAAGGCCGCTGCGAAGGCGCAAGACAAGAAGCCCGTCGTGCCTGCTGCTGCGCC
>JANMAW010000251.1:0-1908 GCA_031360005.1 Rhizobacter sp. | reverse complement strand
GCGCCTGCCGCAGTCGATCAGCGTGCTGAACATCGGCTCGTATGCCAGCGTGGTCGAGCCGGTCGCCTCGACGCTGCGTTCGCTGGTGGAGCGCGAGCGTGGTCGTGCGCCGAACGCCGGCGCGCTGATCGCATTCGACCCGAACATCCGGCTCAACGTCGAGCCCGAACTGCAGCGCTGGCGTGCGCAACTCGCCTGGATGCTGCCGCGCACCGATCTGCTGAAGATCAGCGAGGAAGACCTCGAACTGCTGCAGCCCGGCACCGCGCTCGATTCATTCGCGGCGGGCGTGCTGGCGCAAGGGGTCCGGGCGGTCATCGTCACGCGCGGAGCGCTCGGCGCGATCGGCTGGACGTCGAGCACAAGCGCCACGACCCCGCCGGTGCCGGTGCAGGTGATCGACACCGTCGGCGCCGGCGACACCTTCCAGGCCGCACTGCTGACTTGGCTCGCCGAGCACGGCGCGCTGAACGCCGAGGCACTGGGGAGGCTGGCGCAGCGCGAGCTGCGCGACGCGCTCGGGTTCGCCGCGCGGGCCGCCGCGATCACCTGCTCGCGCCGCGGCGCCGACATGCCGCGGCGCGCCGAACTGGCCTGAAGCGATCCGCGCCGTGCCGGTCGAGCCCGAGCCCCGTCGCGCCGCCAGCGCCGCGAGCGGCGTTCAGGATCCGCGCGTCACCGCGGCGTCGATGCCGGCGTTCACTTGACGACGTGCCACACGTCCCTGAAGTTGTCGCCGGTCATGTCGCCGGCCTTCTTGTCGGCCGAGTACAGGTAGATCGGCTTGCCCTTGTAGGCCCATTGCCTGGAACCGTCGTCACGCGTCACGATGTTCAGGTCCCCCTCGGGCTTGGCGTCGGCGGCCGCCATCGCCGGCGGCCACAGCGCGGCGCACGGACCGTTGCACTGGCTCTTGCCGCTGCCTGCCACATCCCTGTCGAAGGTGTAGAGCGTCATGCCGCTGGTGTCGACCAGCATGCCGCCGGCCATTCTGGCGGCGGGCTCTGCGCGCGCAGAAGCCGCGAACAACGTTGCGGCCAGCGAGACCGAGACGGCGACGGCGAGGTGTTTCATCATGAATCCTTTCGTGGAAGTGGGGTGGAGGAGGAACCACGGTACAGACGCGTGGGTGGCGTCGTTTATTCCGATCCACCCGCAAATATCGTCCAAAAAAGACCGGCCGTGCCGTGACAGCCGCGTGCCGGACCATCGCAGATACTTCCGCGCATGTCTGCGCTGATCTTCTTCAAGCTGCTGGCGATCTTCGTCGTCGTCGCGATCGGCTGGGTCGTCGGCAAGCTGAAGTGGCTGAGCCCGGACGAAGGACAGGGCCTGCGCCCTGTTCTTCGCCGGGCGAAGGACCGAGCGCCTGCAAGCGCTGCGGCTGGGTGCGATTCAGCGGGCACCGACCGCGTGGCTGGCAACGCCAGCGATCCGGCGCGCACGCTCGCGAACGCCGCGTACTACATTTTCGTGCCGGCGCTGCTGTTTCGCACCACCGCGCGCATCGACTTCAAGACCATGCCGTGGGGCACGCTGGTCGCGGCCTTCGTGCCGATGGTGATCCTGCTGGTCGCCGTCTACGCGGTGCAGCGACACGCCAACCGCGACGGCGCGCTGCCGGTCGCCGCGCCCGCCGTGCGCGCGATCTCGGCGGCGTTCGGCAACAGCGTGCAGGTCGGCATCCCGATGGCGGCGGCGCTGTTCGGCGAGGTGGGTCTGGCAATCCACCTCGCGATCGTCAGCCTGCACGCGCTGGTGCTGCTCTCGCTCGCGACCACGCTGGTCGAGCTCGACATCGCGCGCCAGTCGCATGCAGAGACGCACCTCGCCGCCACGCTGCTGAGCACCGCGCGCAACACGATCATCCACCCGGTGGTGCTTCCGGTGCTGGCCGGCATGGCGTGG
>JANMAW010000235.1:0-5865 GCA_031360005.1 Rhizobacter sp. | reverse complement strand
GTGGCGCGGCTCGATGACCTTCGAGACGCCGATGTTGTGGGCGGTGGGCTTCATCTTCGTGTTCACGATGGGCGGCTTCACCGGTTTGATCCTGGCGATGGCGCCGATCGACATCCAGCTGCAGGACACCTACTACGTCGTGGCGCACTTCCACTACGTGCTGGTGGCGGGCTCTCTGTTCGGGATGTTCGCCGGCTACTACTACTGGGCGCCGAAGTGGACCGGCGTGATGTACCCCGAGTCGCGCGGCAAGATCCACTTCTGGGGCTCGCTGATTGCGTTCAACCTGACGTTCTTCCCGATGCACTTTCTCGGTCTGGCCGGCATGCCACGCCGTTATGCCGACTACCCGATGCAGTTCGCCGACTTCAACATGATCGCGTCGGTCGGCGCGTTCTGGTTCGGGCTGATGCAGGTGTATTTCTTCGTGTTCGTCGTCGTGCCGATGATGCGCGGCAAGGGCGAGCCGGCAGCGCAGCAACCGTGGGACGGGGCCGAAGGCCTCGAGTGGGAAGTGCCGTCACCGGCGCCGTTCCACACCTTCGAGACGCCACCGCGGCTCAATGCCTCGGCCACGAAGATCCTCGCCTGACCGGTGCGCGCGATGACCCCCGAACAGCACAACCTGCGCAAACGGAACCTGCGGCTCGGCCTCATCCTGGGGTCGATCGCGGGCGTCATCTTCGTCGGCTTCATCGTCAAGAGCGTCGTGCTCGGCATGTAAGCCGGCAACCCGCTGACCCCGCGATGACTGACCCCGCCATCCTCGCCGGCCCCGACGCAGCGATGCGCCGCGACAACTGGCGCATGGTGGCCAAGCTGATCACGGTCGCAGCGCTGATGTTCGCGTTCGGTTACGCGCTGGTGCCGATCTACCGGACGATCTGCACGGCGCTCGGCATCAACGTGCTGTCGCTGGCCGAACTCGACGGGCAGGGCGGATCGAAGGCGAGCGCTCGCACGAACACCCAGGTCGACCTGGGTCGCACGATCACGATCGAGTTCGATGCCAACGTGCGGGGCCCGTGGGAGTTCAAGCCCGAGAAGCGCTCGGTCGATGTGCACCCGGGCGAGCTGACGACGGTGATGTACGAGTTTCGCAATGTGCAGAACCGGACGATGGCGGCGCAGGCGATCCCGAGCTATGCGCCGATGCAGGCGATGCCGCACTTCAACAAGCTCGAATGCTTCTGCTTCCAGCAGTACACGCTCAAGCCCGGTGAGTCGAGGCGCTGGCCGGTGGTCTTCGTGATCGATCCGAAGCTGTCGAAAGACGTCAGGACGATCACGCTGTCGTACACCTTCTTCGAAGTCGGCGGCGCGATCCCGCCCGAGCCGGCAGGCAAGGCCGCCGCGGCGTCGGTTGTGCTGCCCAAAGGTGCGCGCTCATGAGCGGCGACCTGAGACAGGCGCTGCAGCGCAAGGGTTCCTTCCTGCAGACGATGAAGGCGGTCGCATGGTCGTTCTTCGGCGTGCGCAAGGGCAGCGACCACGAGAAGGATGTGACCCAGCTCAACCCGGTGCATGTCATCATCGCCGGCGTGATCGCCGCGGTGCTGTTCGTCGTCGCGCTGCTGTGGCTGGTGAACTGGGTGCTGGCCAGCGGGGTGGCCCGCTAGGCGGGCAGCGGCGGCCGCACGAACCGGCGGAATTTCGAACCACAAGGCTCCAGGAGAAACCATGTCGGCAGCGACACCTCACGCGAAAGCGCCCTACTACTTCGTTCCACCGCCGTCGCGTCATCCGGTGCTGGCCGCCACCGGGCTGTTCTTCGTGATTCTCGGCGCGGGCCAGTGGATCAACGGGCATGGGTGGGGTGCCTATTCGCTGCTCGGCGGCCTGGTGCTCTGGGCCTTCGTGCTGCAGCAGTGGTTCCGCCAGGCCATCGGCGAGAGCGAACGCGGCCTGTACAGCGACCGCATCGACCTGTCGTTCCGCTGGAGCATGAGCTGGTTCATCTTCTCGGAGGTGATGTTCTTCGGTGCGTTTTTCGGTGCGCTCTACTGGACCCGCGTGCACGCGCTGCCGAACCTGGGAAGCAGCGAGAACGCGGTGCTGTGGCCCGATTTCCGCGCCGTGTGGCCGAGCTCCGGCGCGGGCAATACCGGTTCGCCTGCGGGCATCGTCGATCCTTTCACGACGATGGGGCCGTGGCCGATCCCGACGATCAACACGCTGCTGCTGCTGAGCTCGGGGGTCACCTTGACGATCGCGCACCACGCGCTGGTCGCCGGACTCCGGGCGCGCACGATCGCCTTCATGTGGATCACCGTGATTCTGGGTGTCACGTTCCTCGGCTTCCAGATGTACGAGTACCACCATGCATACACCGAGCTGAACCTGAAGCTCTCGTCGGGCGCTTATGGCTCGACGTTCTTCATGCTGACGGGCTTCCACGGCTTTCACGTGTTCGTCGGCATGCTGATGCTGCTGTTCATCACGATCCGTTTGATGAACGGCCACTTCACGCCGCAGCGTCACTTCGGCTTCGAAGGCGCCGCCTGGTACTGGCACTTCGTCGACGTGGTCTGGCTGGGTCTGTACGTGGTGGTGTACTGGCTCTAGCCTGTTGCTCCGAAGCGATTCACAAACGCCGCAACCGCGGCGTTTGCTTTTTCAGGGTCGAACGAGGGCGACCGACAAGGCCGGTCACTTGCCGAGCGGGATGCCCGTCGGCTGGATCCACCCGGCCCAATAGCTGACCAGAATGCACGCGAACAACAGCACCGACAGCCCGACCCGCAGCGCCAGTGCGCGCATCATGTTGCCGGTCTTGGGCTTGCCGTCACGGCCGTCGCGCATCATGAAGACGCCGGCCATCGCCAGCGCCCCGAGGATGCCTACGAAGGCCAGCGCTATCAGGTATTTCATGCGTGCCGATTATCCGCCGCACCGACGACCATGACGTTGAACGCCTCGGGTCGCGCCGCGGTGATTCTGGTGGCGACACTGATCGGCGCGACCGTCACCGCCAGCCTCGGCGCCTGGCAGTTGCAGCGCGCGGCGCAAAAAAGCGCGTTGCAGGCGGCACTCGAATCGCGCGCAAGAATGCCGGTGCTGTCGGCCTCCGACCTGGCGCGCGGCACCGAAGCGGCGGCTTTGCAGCACTACCGGGCGGTGCATCTGCGCGGCCGCTGGGTGGGCGAGCGCAGCGTGTTCCTCGAGAACCGACAGATGCAGGGGCGGGTCGGCTTCTACCTGGTCACGCCGCTGCAACTCGAAGGCCGGCCCGAGGCGGTGCTCGTGCAGCGCGGCTGGGCGCCGCGCGACCTGCGCGACCGCGTGCTGCTGCCCGCCGTGCCCACGCCCGAGGGGGTGGTCGACGTCGACGGCCGGATCGCCCCCCCGCCGGCGCGGCTGTACGAGTTCTCGGCGGCGGCCAGCGGGGCGATCCGGCAAAATCTGGACCTCGGGAGTTTCGCAGCCGAATCGGGCCTGCTTCTGGCGCCATGGTCGGTGCAACAGGCCGGGTCACTCGCCACGGCGGGCGATGGCCTGCTTCGCGACTGGCCGCGACCCGCGGTCGATGTTCAAAAGCACTACGGCTATGCGTTCCAGTGGTTCGCCTTGTGTGCGCTGATGTCAGGTCTGTATGTCCGGTTCCAACTCGTCCGCCCACGGCTCAAGCGCCATGTCGGAGCATGACTCGCCGCTGAGCTTCACGGTGCACTCGATGGCGCCGCCGGCCTTCGACACTGCACGCCGCACCGCGCGCGGTCGGCTGAAGATGCTGCTCGTGCTGCTGGTGTGTGCGGCGCCCGTGGTTGCGTCGTACCTCAGCTATTTTGTGATCCGTCCCGAGGGCCGCACGAACTACAGCGAACTGATCGAGCCGCTGCGGCCGGTCCCGGCCGACCTGCCGCTGACCGATCTGCAGGGCAGTGCCGTCAAGGCAGAGTCGCTGAAAGGCCAGTGGCTGCTCGTGGTCGTGTCCGGCGGCGCGTGCGACGCGGCGTGCGAGAGGCACCTCTGGGTGCAGCGCCAGTTGCGCGAGACGCTCGGGCGCGAGAAGGAGCGGCTCGACAAGGTCTGGCTGATCACCGACGCGGTGGCGCCCCGGCCGCAGACGCTGGACGCCATCCGCACCCATACCAGTGCCACCGTCTTGCGGGTGCCGGCGCGCTCACTGTCGGCCTGGCTGCAACCGGCGGCTCGCGCTGCGCTCGAAGACAACCTGTACATCGTCGACCCGCTCGGCAACTGGATGATGCGCGTGCCCGCCGACCCCGACCCCGGCAGACTGAAGCGTGACATCGAGAAGCTGCTGCGCGCATCGGCGGGTTGGGACAGGCCGGGGCGCTGATGAGCACTCCCATCGGCCCAAGGCCACGAACGGAGATGCATGTTCCCCCGTGCGAATGCTGCCTGTCGCAGGGACCGCGCTCGGCGCCCAGGATTCACCCATGAACCAGCCTGCGTCGTACGACCTGGCGCCGCTGGCGGGCATCCTGCTGTCGGGTGCGCTGCTCGCGCTGGGCCCGCTGCTCTGGTTGGGGCTGCGCCACCGCGACGCGAACCCGGCGGCGCGCTTGCAGGCACTCACCTTGCTGACGCTGTTCCTGACCTTCGACCTGGTGCTGTTCGGCGCCTTCACGCGGCTCACCGATTCGGGCCTGGGCTGCCCGGATTGGCCCGGCTGCTACGGCAGCGCGAGCCCGCTCGGCGCGACTGTCGAGATCGATGTCGCGCAGAGCGCCTTGCCCGGCGGGCCGGTCACGCAACGCAAGGCATGGATCGAGATGATCCACCGCTACCTCGCCACTGCTGTCGGCGCGTTGATCACCGTGCTCGCCGTGCTGAGCTGGATCGCCGCACGCAAACAGCGGTTGCCGGTGTCGAAGTGGTGGGCCACCGCGACGCTGCTGTGGGTGTGCCTGCAAGGGGCGTTCGGTGCGCTCACGGTCACGATGAAGCTCTACCCGGCGATCGTCACCGCCCACCTGCTCGGCGGCCTCGTGCTGCTGGCGCTGCTCGCGGCGCAGAGCCAGGTCTACCAGCGCGCACCGCTCGTCATCGCGCCGCGGCTCTATGCCGGGGCGCTGGCGATCGCTGTCGTCAGCATGCTGCAGATTGCGCTCGGCGGCTGGGTCAGCACCAACTACGCGGTGCTCGCGTGCCGCGACTTCCCGACCTGCCAGGGCAACTGGTGGCCGGCGATGGACTTCGAGCATGGCTTCGCGCTGCTGCGCGAGCTCGGTGCCGGCAAGGACGGCGCAGCGTTGCCGTTCGCGGCGCTGACGGCGATCCACTACATGCATCGCCTGGGGGCCTTCGTCGTGCTCGCCGCGATGGCGCTGTTCGCGTGGCGCCTGTGGGCCAGCGGCGAAGCCGCGCTGCGGCCCTGGGCCTGGGGCGTCGCGGGTGTGGGGCTGTGGCAACTTGGCACCGGGTTGAGCAACGTGATGCTCGGCTGGCCGCTGATCGGCGCGGTGGCGCACACGGCAGGTTCCGCGGCGTGGGTCGTTCTGCTGGCGATGTTTATCACGCGCGCGCAGCAAGCGCGGGCAATGCCGGAGCGTCGCGTGATGCGCGACGAGGCTTTGCAGGCGTCTCCGTAAAATGCGGACTGTCCATCCGAACCTGCGACCATGACCGACACCGTCGCCCCTTCCGCTGCCGTTGGCCGCACCTCGCTGCCGTCGCGCGTGCGCCAGTTCTACGCGCTGACCAAACCGCGCGTCGTGCAACTCATCGTGTTCTGCGCGGTGATCGGCATGCTGATGGCCACGCCCGGCTTGCCCGACCTGAACCTGGCGCTCGCCGCGACCGCCGGCATCTGGCTGGTGGCCGCCGCCGCTGCCGCGTTCAACTGCCTGGTCGAGCAACGCATCGATGCACGCATGGCCCGCACCGCGTGGCGGCCGA
>JANMAW010000189.1:0-2304 GCA_031360005.1 Rhizobacter sp. | reverse complement strand
AGCGCAGCCAGGTCGTTCGCGAAGATCGGCGAGCTGCTCCACAGCCCCTTCAACTGTTTCCTGCCGACCGCGAACTGCGGCAGCTGGTACAGGTAGACGTTGACCGAATCGGTCGCCAGCTGGCGCTGGATGTCGCCGAGCAGCCTGAGCCGCGCCTTGCTGTCGGCGCTGGCGTTGTACTTCGCGAGCAGGTCGTTGTAGGCCTTCGAGCTGTAGCCCCAGTAGTAGGCCGGGTCGGCGTAGCGGTCGAAGTCGAGTGGCTCGACATGGCTGATGACGGTCAGGTCGAAGTTGCCCTTGAACGGGCCCGACAGCCACTGCGCCCACTCGACGTTCTCGATCTTCGCGACGATGCCGACCTTGGCGAGCTGTGCCGCGACGATCTCGCCGCCCTTGCGCGCGTACTCCGGCGGCGGCAGCGTCAGCGTCACATTCAGCGGCGTGGCCACGCCGGCCTCCTTCAGCAGCGCCTTCGCCTTCTCGGGGTCGTAGGGGTTGACCGCCGTCAGGTCGATGTAGCCGGCGTCGCTCGGCACCATGTGGCTGCCGATCGGCGCACCAAAGCCTTCGGCCGAGCCGTCGATCACCGCCTTGCGGTCGATCGCGGCGGCGATCGCGCGGCGCACGCGCAAATCGTCGAACGGCTTCTTTTTGTTGTTGATGCTGACGATGGTCTTGCCCTCGGTGCCGCCGGGTGTGACGGTGAAGCGTGCGTCGCCCTGGAACTGCTTCAGGCTCTGGATCGCGCCGAAGCGCGGCATGCCGTCGATGTCGCCGGCCAGCAGCGCCGCGACCTGCGCGGCCGGGTCGTTGATGAAGCGAAAGCTCACCTTCTTCAGCCGCACCGCCACGGCGTTGCGGTAACCGGGGTTCTGCGCCAGCGTGATCGACGCGCCCCTGGCCCAGTTCTCGAGCATGAACGGCCCGGTGCCCACCGGCCGCGTCGCGGTGGTGGCCGCGCTCTTCGGGTCGAGAATCACCGCGGTGTTCTCGCCCATGCGGAACAGGAAGTTGCCGTCGGCGTTGTTCAGCACGACGATCACGGTGTGCGGATCGGGCGTGTCGACGCGGCTGATGTTGTCGAACACCGCCTTCTTCGCCTTGTTGGTCGAGCCCGGCGCCTTCGCGCGCTCGAAGCTGAATTTCACGTCGCTGGCGTCGAAGGTTTCGCCGTCACTGAACTTCACGCCCTTGCGCAGCTTGAAGGTGTAGCTTTTGCCGTCGGGGTCGATGCTCCAGGTTTCGGCCAGCAGCGGCGTGATGCTGCCGTCCATGTGGATCTTGGTCAGGCCCTCGAGCACGTTGTAGTGGACGATCTCGCCGATCGCCGCGGCCGCTGCCGTGGTCGGGTCCAGCCCCGGCGCGGGCTCGAGCACCATGCCGAGGATCGCGCTGTCCTTGCGGGCTTGAGCCTGCGCCCCCAGCGGCAGCGTGCCGAGCGTGGCGACCGCTGCCAGCGCAAGCGCGGCGACGCAGCGCGTGCGAATCGTTTTGATCATCGAATCTCTCCTTGGTCTTCGCTCATCACCGATTCGGCAAAGTGGCAGGCCGCTCGCTGGCCGTTCGCGAGCGGCCGCAACGCGGGCGTTTCAGTGTCGCAGCGCGGTTGCCGATGGGCGCAGCGTGGCGCGAACGAACAGCCACTCGCCGGCGCGTGATTGTCGGGTGCGACTCTAGCGGAACTGTCGGCTGCCGCGCCGCCGCGCGCGGGCAATCCGGCGGCCAGCGTCGTCTGCGGCAGCGCGCGCATCAGCGCGCGCGTGTAGGGATGGGCCGCGGAATGAAACAGCTGCTCTGGCGTGCCCTGCTCGACGACGCGCCCGGCGTACATCACCGCGACCTCGTCGCACAGGTGATCGACGACCGCGAGGTCATGGCTGATGAACAGGTAGGTCACGCCGAACTGCTGCTGCAGATCGGCCAGCAGGTTCAGCACCTGGGCCTGTACCGAGACGTCGAGCGCGCTGACCGGCTCGTCCGCGACGATCAGCTTCGGTCGCGTGATCAGCGCGCGTGCGATGGCGATGCGCTGGCGCTGCCCGCCGGAGAACTCGTGCGGGTACCTGTCGGCGTCGCCGGCGCGCAGGCCGACCGCATCGAGTGCTGCGGCGACGCGCTCGCGCGCATCGGCCGGGTTCGCGCGGACCAGCGGCTCGGCGACGATGCGGCCGACACGCTGGCGCGGGTCGAGCGAGCCGTACGGATCCTGGAACACCATCTGGAAGTCGCGCCGCGCTTCGCGCAGATCGGCCAGCGGCAACGCGTTCAAATCGCGCCCGAGCAGTCGCACGCTGCCGCTGGTCG
>JANMAW010000153.1:0-4040 GCA_031360005.1 Rhizobacter sp. | reverse complement strand
CCGTACCCGGTGCAGTTCCGCGTCGTCGGGCCCGATCCGGCGAAGGTGCGCGACTATGCGGATGAAGTCAAGACCATCATGCGCAGCAACCCCAGCATGCGCGGCATCAACGACAACTGGAACGAGTCGGTCAAGGTGCTGCGCCTTGATGTCGATCAGAGCAAGGCGCGCGCGCTGGGTGTGTCGAGCCAGACGATCGCGCAGGCCGCGCGCACCGGCAGCACCGGTACCACGATAGGCCAGTACCGCGAGGGCGACAACCTCGTCGACATCGTATTGCGCCAGCCGCTGGAAGAGCGCAATGCGATCACGGATCTGGCGAACGCCTACGTGCCGACCACCAACGGCCGCAGCATCCCGCTCGGGCAGATCGCGAAGGGCAACTTCGTCTGGGAGCCGGGCGTGCTGTGGCGCGAAGGCCGCGATTACGCCGCGACGGTGCAGGGCGACATCATCGAAGGATTGCAGGGCGCGACGGTGACCGCGCAGCTCGATCCGCTGTTTGCACCGGTGCGCGCGAAGATGCTCGCGGGCTACCGCATCGAAGTCGCCGGGGCGGTCGAGGAAAGCAGCAAGGGGCAGGGTTCGATCGCCGCCGGCGCGCCGCTGATGCTGTTCATCATGTTCACGCTGTTGATGCTGCAGCTGCACAGTTTTAGTCGTTCGGTGCTGGTGTTCCTGACCGCGCCGCTCGGCATCGCCGGCGTGGCGACAGCGCTGCTGCTGTTGAACCGGCCGTTCGGGTTCGTCGCGCTGCTCGGCGTGATCGCGCTGATGGGCATGATCATGCGCAACTCGGTGATCCTGATCGACCAGATCGAGCAGGACCGCGAACGCGGGGTGCCGACCTGGAACGCGATCGTCGAGGCGGCGGTGCGGCGCTTCCGGCCGATCATGCTGACCGCGGCCGCCGCGGTGTTGGCGATGATTCCGTTGTCGCGCAGCGTGTTCTGGGGGCCGATGGCGGTGGCGATCATGGGCGGCCTGATCGTCGCGACCGTGCTGACACTGCTGTCGCTGCCAGCGATGTACGCGGCCTGGTTCCGCGTCAAACCGGCCCGGCGCGAGCCGGCTGCCGCGAGTGGCTAAAATGGCAGGCTTACCAGATCGAATCAAACACGAGCAGGGGTCGCGACGCGACCCCGCCGTCCTGTTGGCCCCTTGGCCCCTTGGCACCCGCGCGGGTGGCGAAATTGGTAGACGCACCAGGTTTAGGTCCTGACGCCAGCGATGGTGTGCGGGTTCGAGTCCCGCCCCGCGCACCAACCGAGCAAATCGAAAGAATTCATACACCATGTCCGTCCAAGTTGAAACCCTCGACAAGCTCGAGCGCCGCATCACGCTGACGCTGCCTGCCGCCACCATCACTGCCGAAGTCGAATCGCGCCTGAAGAAGCTCTCGCGCACCGTCAAGGCAGATGGCTTTCGACCCGGCAAGGTGCCGATGAGCGTGGTCGCGCAGCGCTACGGCTATTCGGTGCATTACGAGGTCATGAACGACAAGGTCGGCCAGGTGTTCTCGGAGGCTGTCAACGAAGCCAAGCTGCGGGTGGCTGGTGCCCCGAAGATCTCCGAGAAGGAAGGCGCAGCCGAAGGCCAGGTGGCGTTCGACGCGACCTTCGAGGTCTACCCTGAAATCAAGCTCGGCGATCTGACCACCGCCGAGGTCGAGCGCGTGTCGGCCGAGGTGACCGAAGCCGCGATCGACAAGACCGTCGACATCCTGCGCAAGCAGCGTCGCACGTTCGCGCAGCGCCCGGCGTCCGAGCCCGCTGCTGCAGGCGACAGGGTCACGATCGACTTCGAGGGCAAGATCGACGGCGTGCCGTTCGAGGGCGGTACAGCCTCCGCCTTCCAGTTCCTGATTGGCGAAGGCCAGATGCTCGAGCAGTTCGACAGGGCCGTGCGCGACATGAAGTCGGGCGACTCCAAGACCTTTGCGCTGCAGTTCCCGGCCGACTACCAGGGCAAGGACGTCGCCGGCAAGGAAGCCGATTTCCTCGTCACGCTGAAGAAGATCGAAGCGCAGCACCTGCCCGAGGTGAACGAGGCATTCGCGAAGTCGCTCGGTATCGGTGACGCGACGGTCGAGGGCCTGCGCGCCGACGTCAAGAAGAACCTCGAGCGTGAAGTGAAGTTCCGCGTGCTGGCGCGCAACAAGAGCAGCGTGATGGACGCGCTGGTCAAGTTGTCGGAACTCGACGTGCCGAAGGCGCTGGTCGCCGGCGAAACCGAGCGCATGGTCGCGGGCGCCCGCGCCGACCTGAAGAAGCGCGGCGTGAAAGACGCCGACACGGCTCCGATCCCCGCTGATATCTTCCAAGCGCAGGCCGAGAAGCGCGTGCGCCTTGGTCTGGTGGTTGGTGAACTGGTGCGCAGCAACAATCTGCAGGCGAGGCCCGATCAGTTGCAGGCGCACATCGAAGAGATGGCGCAAAGCTACGAGAAGCCGTCGGAAGTGGTGCGCTGGTACCTCGGCGACCGCCAGCGCTTGGCGGAGGTCGAGGCGGTAGTCGTCGAGAACAATGTCGCCGCGTTCGTGCTGAGCAAGGCCAGGGTCACCGACAAGGCGCTGCCGTTCGACGAGCTGATGACCGGCTGAGTTGTGCGCTGGTTGCACAAGGGCGCCGCCCCCAGCTCGGCGCCCTTTTCATTGGCGCAGTCGAGCGCACGGCCGAAACTTGGCGCCGCATCTTGTGGCGACATAATCGACCCCAACATTGCTTGAACCTCTTTGCAAGGACTGCCATGAGCGCGCTTGATATCAACGACCTGGGCATGGTCCCGATCGTCATCGAAACCTCCGGCCGCGGCGAGCGGGCTTACGACATCTACAGCCGCATGCTGCGAGAGCGGGTGATCTTTCTGGTCGGCCCGGTGACGGACCAGACGGCGAACCTCGTCGTCGCCCAGATGCTGTTCCTCGAAAGCGAGAATCCCGACAAGGACATCTCGCTTTACATCAATTCCCCTGGCGGTTCGGTGAGCGCCGGCCTGTCGGTGTTCGACACGATGCAGTTCATCAAGCCCGATATCTCGACGCTCTGCATGGGTATCGCAGCGAGCATGGGCTCGTTTCTGTTGATGGCCGGCGCGAAAGGCAAGCGGATGGCGTTGCCCAACTCGCGTGTGATGATCCATCAGCCTTCCGGTGGCGCGCAGGGGCAGGCGACCGACATCGAGATCCATGCCCGCGAAATCCTGAAGACGCGCGAACAGCTGAACCTGATCTATGCCGAGCGTACCGGCCAGCCCATCGAACGGATTCGCGCCGACATGGAACGCGACATGTTCCTGGACCCGGCCGAGGCCAAGGCCTACGGTCTGATCGACCAGGTACTCACGCACCGCGGCACGCCGCCGGCGACATGACGCTCTTGGCGCTGGCGGCGCGATGAACACTGCCGGCAACAACACCCGAAACGGGGCCTTTTTCGACGTGAAGGCCCCGTTTTCTTTTGAACTATCATTCGTCAAGTCCCCCTCCAGGCCCCCGAAACACCTACCTTTATGGCCGACAAAAAAGGCACTTCCAGCGAGAAGGTTCTGTACTGCTCCTTTTGCGGCAAGAGTCAGCATGAGGTCAAGAAACTCATCGCCGGGCCGAGCGTATTCATTTGCGACGAGTGCATCGAGCTCTGCAACGACATCATTCGCGATGAAGTGCCCGCCGACGGTGCCGATGCGAAGGCGGCGAAATCAGACCTGCCGGTACCCAGCGAAATCAAGGCAAGCCTCGATCAATACGTGATCGGCCAGGATGTGGCCAAGCGCACCTTGGCGGTGGCGGTCTACAACCACTACAAGCGACTCAAGCACATGAGCCGCACGAAGGACGAAATCGAGCTTGCCAAGAGCAACATCCTTTTGATCGGGCCGACGGGTTCGGGCAAGACGCTGCTCGCACAAACGCTCGCACGCCTGCTCAACGTGCCGTTCGTGATCGCCGACGCGACCACTCTGACCGAAGCCGGTTACGTCGGCGAAGACGTCGAGAACATCATCCAGAAGCTGCTGCAGAACTGCGGCTACGACGTCGA
>JANMAW010000148.1:0-11230 GCA_031360005.1 Rhizobacter sp. | reverse complement strand
CATCACCACCTTCACCAGGCCGGCGCCCGACTGGCCTTCGACTTCGATCATGGCGAGCTCCTCCTGGGCCTTCTTCAGGTTGTCCTGCATCGCCTGCGCCTGCTTCATCAGGCCGGCCAGTTGACCTTTCATCATGTCGTCGCTCCTTCTCGTTGCCTGGATCATCAATGGGGTTTGACCGAGCCGGGAACGATGCGCGCGGTCTTGTACTGCGCCATCAGGGCCTGCACCAGCGGGTCGTCGTGAATGATCTGCTCGGCCTGCGCCTGCCGGCGCGCGCGCTCGGCGGTGTCGCGCTTCGCGGGCGAATCGTCGGCCGCCCCGGACTCGACCTCGAGTCGCACCGCGCACTTCAACAGCTCGGCGAGCGCGACCTGCAGTTTCTCGCATGGCGCCGGCGCGCGCAGCGATTCGCGCTCGACGCGCAGCCGACACACCACCGGCGTGGCGTCTTCGATGAGCTCGATGCATTGCGCCTGCATCGCCAGCTCGCGTGCGAACGCGCTGATACCGCCGGCATCGTTCATCGAGCGCACCAGTTCGGCCCAGCGCTCGCCGAACGCAGAGGGCCTGAATTCGGCGAGTGGGGCGACGGGCGGCGGTGCGGCCGGCCCGCGCGCGACCGCGACCGCGCGCGGCTCCGGTACCTCGTCCTCGAACGGCGCATCGAGCCATGGCGGCGGCTCGCTCTGTCGCGCCGGGACGCGCAGCGCCGGCGCGGCGCAGATCGCGGCGGGCTGCGCGACGGCCGCAGCGGCGTTCGGCCGCGACGCCGCCATACCCGCTGGCGCTGCGGCGCGCGGCTTGGTCGCGATTGCGGCGGCCGGCACCGGAACGGCTTCGGCGGTGCGCGCAGCGCGGGGAGTAGCAGCAACCCGCGCACCAAGCACGCTGGTTGCTTCGCCGTCGTCCTTCGCCCGGAACGCAAGCATGCGCAGCAGCACCATCACGAGGCCGCTGTACTCGTCGGGCGCCAGACCCAGCTCGGCGCGGCCGTGCAATGCGATGCTGTAGTGCAGCTGCATCTCGTCGGCCTCGAGCAGGGTCGCCAGACGCTCAGCCTCAGGTGCATCGGGATCGGTCGCGTCGGTCGCGTCGGGAACCGCATGCAGTACCGCCATCTGCTGCAGCAATGCGGCGATTTCCTCGAGCGTGCCGGCGGCCGACAGGCCGAGCGCACGCAGCCCGTCGACTGCGGCGATCAGGCCTGCGCCATCGCCTGCGGCGAGCGCTTCGACGATGCGAACTGCGTGGCTGCGATCGACCGCACCGAGCATCTCGCGCACGCCGTCTTCGCCGAGCGACCCGGCGCCGAATGCGATCGCCTGATCGGCCAGCGACAGCGCATCGCGCATCGAGCCGCGAGCCGCGCGCGCGAGCAGGCGCAGCGCGCCCGGGTCGGCGACGATGTGTTCTTGCGCCAGCACATCCGCCAGGTGAGCCTGGACGGTCTGCGGCGCCATCGGACGCAGGTTGAATTGCAGGCAGCGCGACAGCACCGTCGGCGGCACCTTTTGCGGATCGGTCGTCGCAAGCACGAACTTCAGGTACTCGGGCGGCTCTTCCAGCGTCTTGAGCATCGCGTTGAACGCGGTGCTCGAGAGCATGTGAACTTCGTCGATCATGTAGACCTTGAAGCGGCCGAGCACCGGCTTGTAGACGGCTTGGTCGAGCAGCTGCGAGATCTCGTCGACGCCGCGGTTCGATGCCGCATCGAGCTCGACGTAGTCGATGAAGCGGCCGGCATCGATATCGCGGCAGGCATCACAGACGCCGCACGGGTGCGCAGTGATGCCGCCCGCGCCGTCGGCGCCGGTGCAGTTGAGCGACTTCGCCAGGATGCGCGAGATGGTCGTCTTGCCGACGCCGCGGGTTCCGGTGAACAGGTACGCATGGTGCAGCCGTTGCCGGGTCAGCGCGTTCACGAGCGCCTGAACTACATGCTCCTGGCCCAACAGCGCTTCGAAATTCGGCGGCCGGTATTTGCGGGCGAGGACGAGGTAGGACATGCACCGATTCTACGGGCCGCGTTGTTGCGGCCATCTCGCGGCGGCGGGCCGGCAGGACGTCTTCCGCCTGCCGGATAATCCGGCCTCTGCCCCCTGCGCCGCGCGCGCCCGCCCGATGCATCCCAAGCCCGCCTCCGGTATCTCAGGTGCCGCCCTCAGCTACGAGCATGCCGGGGTCAACTACGACCTGATCGACCCGCTGAAGGTGAGCGCGCAGCGCGCCGCCGCGGCGACCGCAGGCCACCTCGCGCGGCACGGCTTCAGCGAAGTGGCGGCCTCGCGCGGCGAGTCGGCGTACGTCGTCGACGTCGGACCCTTCTACATCGCCAGCATTGTCGAATGCCTCGGGTCGAAGGCGCTCGTCGCCGACGAGATGCACACGCTCACCGGCAGGAGCTACTACGACAGCATCGCGCAGGACACCATCGCGATGGCGATCAACGACCTGATCACGGTCGGCGCCACGCCGCTGGTGGTGCAGGCCTACTGGGCCGCGGGCGGCTCCGACTGGTTCGCCGATGCGCAACGCTCGCAGGCATTGGTGGCCGGCTGGAAGCGCGCCTGCGACGTGTGCGGCGTGGCCTGGGGCGGCGGTGAAACGCCGGCGCTTGCGGGCATCGTGGCCGATGGCCGCATCGACCTCGCGGCCTCCTGCACCGGCCTCATCAACCCGAAGGCTCGGCTCTCGGTCGGCGACAATCTCGACACGGGCGATGCGATCGTGCTGCTCGCGTCGAGCGGCATCCACGCCAACGGCCTGAGCCTCGCGCGCAAACTGGTCGAGCGGTTGCCACAGGGCTATCTGACACCGGTGCTGCCGGGCCTCAGCTATGGCGACGCGCTGCTCGCGCCGACCGTGCTGTATTCGCCCGTCACCGAGGCGCTCTACACGGCGGGCATCACGCCGCACTACTGCGTCAACGTCACCGGCCACGGCTGGCGCAAGCTGCTGCGCCACCCGGCCGAGCACCGCTATCGCGTCCACACCGTGCCCGAGGTCACGCCGGTCCTCAAATTCATCCAGCAGCACGCGCATCAGGACGACCGCGAGGCCTACAGCACGCTGAACATGGGCGCGGGTTTCGCTCTGTTCGTGAAGGACAGCGATGCGCAGCGTACCGTCGATGTTGCGCGATCGATGGGTGTGGAGGCCTGGGTCTGCGGCCAGGTGGAGGCCGGCCCAAAGGAGCTCTTGATCGAACCGCTGGGCATCCGCTTCGGACCCGCCGATCTGCAGCTGCGCTGACGGCGCGATGGCGGTGCCGAAGCGGCGGCCAGGCCTAAGCCGCCGCCCCACCGAGTTGCTGAACCTGCAGCATGCGGTCCGCGCCGAGATCGTGCCATTCCCACGGTACTTTCTTCCGCGCAAGGCGGTCATCGGGCGGCTGCGCGACGCGCACGGGCGGTGTGGGTCGACAAGCTCGCCTAGAATACGAGGCGACGGGCCTCCCCGCATGGAAGCGCGGCCAACCGGGTCAGGTCGGGAACGAAGCAGCCCCAACCGTTGCGACCAGTGCCGGGGTCAGGCTCGTCAACCCCTCCTGGTGAAATCGCGCTTCACGCGGCCGGTCTTCGTACGCGCAGCGGACAGCGGCATCGGGAGAATCGCCACACTCGAGCAGATTGGCGATGAATAGTTGGCATGCTGCGCCGTCGGGTTGCGTGCCATCGTTGTGCAGCAGCGTGGGGCGACTACAGTGCGGACTTCAGCCTACCCACGTCTTGGCGGCTCGCCAGCCGTCGTGATCCACGCGAGAGACATCATGACCCTACGCCGTTCGCTGTTGCTGACCACCTCGATGGCAGTGGTGTGGATGCTTGCGGCCTGTGGCCCCGACATCCCCGCCATCGTCAAGATCGGCGTGGCGCAGCCCTTGTCGGGGCCCTCCGCGGCGCGCGGCCAGGACTTGCTCAATGGCGTCAAGCTGGCCGTAGCGGAGCTCAATGCTGCCGGCTACAAGATTGCCGGCAAGCCGGTTCAACTCGAAATCGTTGCGATGGACGACAAGGCCGACATCGCGGAGGCCAAGAAGGTCGCCCAGGCGATGGTCGACCAAAAGGTCACTGTCGTCATCGGCCACCTGAGTTCCGATGTGACCGAAGCAGTGGTACCAATCTACAAGAAAGGCAATGTGCCGCAATTGTTCACCTCATCGGCCACCGAGCTGACTAAATTGAGCGACGGCAACGCGTTTCGCTTGGTGGCCAACGATGCGATGCAAGCCCGCGCGATGGCGACCTACCTGGCCGAGAACCTGAATGCCGGCAAGGTCGTGATCCTGCATGAGGACACCTCCTTCGGCAATCCGCTCGCAAAGGACGTGACGGCCGCCCTTTCCAAGCTGAACAAGAAGGTTGAAATCACACTCGCCGAACCGGTCAACACCAAGACCGTCGACTTTGCCGCCTTTGTCGGCAAGCTCAAGGCTGCACCTCCCGACGCTCTGTTGGCCATAGTCCGCGACAATCAGCTGCTACCGCTGTTTGTGCAAATGAACGCTGCCGGGCTGTCGAACGTGCCGGTCATGGTGCCCAGCAGCGCGAAGACTCAGAAACTCGTCACCGCCCCCGCCGATGTCAAGTCGGTCTTCCTGACATCAGGCGCGTTGGACCCGAGCGAATTCCCGGCGGGTGGCGAATTTTTCGGCAGGTTCCGCACTGCCTACAAATCCGACCCGGTGTGGGCGGCCCACTATGCGTACGACGCGGTCTACGTGGTCGCGGACGTGATGCGCCGCGCCGATTCCGTGGAAGCTTCTGCCTTGCGCACCAAGTTGGCCCAGGTCGACGCCAACGCTCCGGTGACGAACACGATGCGCTTCAACGCCGACGGTGAACAGCGCTTTGGCGCCATCGGCATCTACCAGAAGCGCGATTCGAAGTGGCAGCCGTTGATGCGCTCTGACCGCTGGTAGGTTTGACGATGGCGTCGCGGCGCCGCACGGTGCCGGTACGAGGTGCGCTCGCGGCGCGCATTCATGACTTCTTCCGGCCTGCTGTGATGCTCACTTCCACGCCGCCAGCTCTCGTTGGCCGAGCGGCGCGCAACTCATCCGATGGATCGAAAGTCGTGGACTCCGAACTGCGCAACAGGTTCGGGTGATCGGGCCGCGCCGCCGGATGCGGCAACGGTTCAGCCGATCTCGACTACTGCGCCGGCACCTGTCACGAAGGCACACCGCACCGTCGCACCCGGTTGCGCCCGGCGTACCGCATCGCGGTAGCGAAGCAGTTGAACGCGGTACGCGTCGAGGTGCTGTGGTGCGTGCTGCAGCTTGTAGTCGAGCACCCACCAGGCCGGACCGTCGGCGTCATCCAAAAACACCAAGCGGTCGATCCGCAATGCCTCGCCAGCGTCGCTCACCGGCACTTCATTGCCGCCCCAGTGCAATTGCGGGCCGGCGAAGAATCGCGCGCAAGCCGGGCTGCGCAGGATGGTGCGCGCGAGTTGCCACACGGCATCGGCCGGCGCAACGAATTCTGCCGCGGCCGCGTCGGCGAGCTCGCGCACCGCGGCATCGTCGGCCGGCGGCGTTGTCGTCACCGTCGCCCATTCGAGCACGCGATGCACCGCCTGACCCAGTCGCGTGGCATCGGAGTCGGCGCTGCGCGCTTCGGCCGGCCGCATTGCGCGGCCCTCGGCCTGCCCCCGCGACTTCAGGGTCGGCAGAATCTTCAGCGTGGCCGGCAGCGGTGTCGCGTGGCGCCGTGTCGGTACGCTCACGGCTGCACCGTCGGGCCACCACGCCGGCGCCAGCGGCGCGACGCGGTCCCACCACGACGGGCCGCTCGCGCGCCGCGACGGCTCGGTGGCACTGAACACCAGCCGCTCCTTTGCGCGCGTCATCGCCACGTACAGGCCGTTGAGTTCCTCGCGCTGGCGCGCCTGCATTTCAACATCGAGCAGCGGCTGCAGCGAAGCCGCGCAGCCAGCCTCGGAGTAGACGAAGGCGCAGCGCCGCGGGCACTCGGCTTGCACCGGCCAGTCGACCAGCAACGTGGCGGTCCCGGTGTTGTTGGGCTGGGGGTCGGCGTCCATCACGAACACGACCTTGGCCTCCAATCCCTTGGCGCCGTGCACAGTCAGCAATTGCACCGCGTCGGCGTGGCTGGGCGACGCCACCTTGATCGCTCCACGCTTCAGCGCGCGCACGAAGTTGTAGGGCGTCGCGTACCGCGCACCGTCGAGCATCAGGGCCTGGCCGAGCACGGCGTCGATGGCGTCGAGCGCCGCGACACGCCGCTCGACCGGCACGGTGGCGACGACGCGCTCGCGCAATTGGCCCTCGTGCACGATGCGGTCGAGCAGGTCGTGCGGCGGCAGCTTCAATGCCGCGGCCTGCCAGCGCGTCAGCAGGTCGCGGGCGCGCCGCAGCGCCGGGCTGGTCGCCGCTTCGGCATCGACCAACGCGCGCCACCAATGGCCGTCGGTCGCGCGTTGGGCGAGCGCGATCAGGTCGGCGTCGCTCGCGCCGAACAGCGGGCTGCGCAGCGCCTGCGCGAGCGACAGCGCGTGGCGCGGCGAGACCAGCACATCGAGCAGCGCAACCAGGTCGCGGGCTTCGGGCGCAGCCAGCAATCCGACGTCCTCGATCGCCACATACGGTACGTGGACGCGCCGCAGCGCCTGCGCGACCAGCCGCAGCGACTGGCGCTTGCGGCTGAGCACGAAGATGTCGGCCGGCCGCATCCGTTCCTGCGTCACCAGCGCGAGCACCGCCTGCGCGACGAGTGCGGCCTCCTGTTCGCGCAGCACCTCGTCGGGCTCGTGCCGCGGCGTCGTCAGGCTGTCGCGCCAGACGGTCTGTGGCGCTGCGGCGCCGCGCTCCAGGCGCGCAGGGCGCCGAACTCTCGGCAGCACGAAGACGCCCGCGCCGCTGGTGCTGCCCAGCTCCGTGGTGTGCGCGCGAAAGCCGCCGAACGCGCCGGCCTGCTCGGCCTGCGCGAACACCGCGTTCAGTGGCGCCAGCAGCTCCGGGGCGTTGCGCCGGGTGTGGTCGCACGCGAGTAGCGTGCCGCCCAGCGCGTCGACGACGAATGCGCGCGCCGCCTCGAACACGCGCGGCTCGGCGCGCCGGAAACGGTAGATGCTCTGCTTCGGGTCGCCGACGATGAACACGCCCGGCGGCCGCTGCCCGCTCGCGCCGCCGCCCGCTCCGGCGTAGGCCGACAACCACGCGTGCAGCGCGTGCCATTGCAGCGGGCTGGTGTCCTGGAACTCGTCGATCAGCACGTGGCGAATCCGCGCGTCCAGGCGTTCCTGCACCCAGCCGGCGAGCGTCGCGTCACGCAGCAGCGCTAGACCGCAGCGTTCCAGATCCGCCATGTCGGCGAGGCCACGTGCGCGCTTGTAGGCCGCGAACTCGACCAGCAACACGCGCGACAAACGCACCAGGCGCGCGTGCTCGAGGTGCGCGTCGAGCTGGCGGATCTGCGTGGCAATCGCGTCGATGTCGGCCTGCATCAACGCGAGCGATTCGACCTTGCCGAGTTGCTTGCGGCGCTTACCATCCTTCGTGAACAGCGCTGCCCGAATGTGATCGAACCGCGCCTGTGCGTCGGACTTCGCCAGCGCCAGCACGAGGCCGGTTGCAGCGTCCTGCGCACGCGCACCGCCCAGCCCCAGCGCCAGCACGAGTTCGCGCAGTGAAGCGTGCCAGGTCGCCGCGAGCAGCACCTGGGCCGGATGCTCTGGCTCGCCCGCCGCGTCGCGCGCCTCGCGGGGCGCCGGAACACTGTCGTCGAGCACGCCCGCCGCGTCGGCCAATTCGAACTCGACCCGCTTGCTCAACACCGCTTCGAACCATTTGCGCACCTGGCTGCGGCCGCGCTTCGCGACCAGCGTGGCGTGGTCGGCGCGCAATCCCGGGTCGCCCAGTATCGCCGCGTGGAAGCGGCGAAACACTTCGGCGTGGTGATCGTCGAGGTCTTCGATCAGCTCCATGTCGGGCTGCAGGCCGAGCTCGTTCAGCAGCTCGAGCGGCGCCGCGCGCAGGAGTTGCGAGAACCAGGCGTGGAAGGTGCGGATCTCCACCGGCCGGCCGGTGCGCAATACCCGTTCGTGCAGCGACGCGAGCTCCGGCGCGAGTCGCAGCGCCTCGCTCGCGACGACACCACGCTGAACCAGCGCATCGACACGGGCCGCATCGGACAGATGATGGGCGCCGAATTCGCGCAGCCAGTCGTTCA
The DNA here is from genome assembly GCA_031360005.1 of Rhizobacter sp. Taxonomy (GTDB): domain Bacteria; phylum Pseudomonadota; class Gammaproteobacteria; order Burkholderiales; family Burkholderiaceae_C; genus LMDS01. Next base: position 3,032 of record JANMAW010000148.1, on the reverse strand, counting down.
GGCGATCGCGCATCTCGCCGGCCGCCTTGCGGGTGAAGGTGATCGCGAGAATCTCGTGCGGCCGGGCGCCCTCGAGCAAGGCCCGCAGGATCCGCGACACCAGCATCCAGGTCTTGCCGGCACCGGCACACGCTTCGACTGCCACGCTGCGCTGTGGGTCGCAGGCCAGCGCGTAGAACGCGTCGCGCGGCACCGGCAGGCCGCCGGCCAAGTAAGCGGCCCGTGTCACTCTCGCACCTCGATCGGTGCGCCATCGGCCCAGTGATCGCGCCGGCACACGCCGCGTGCCGCGCAGTGCTCGCAGGTCGAGCCGACGCCGAGCGCCGGCAACCCGGCTCCGGCCCGCAAGCGACGCAGGTCGTGCGCGAGTCCTTCGACGAGCGCCGCGGCGCTGTCTGCCACGCCTTCGTGTTCGACCTCGTCGGGAACGTTGCTGCCGTCGAGCGCGAGGTAGATGGCCCGCAATGGCAGCTCGGTGCGGCTGCGCATCAGCGCGGCGTAGAACGCGAGCTGGGTGTCCTCGAGCGGCCGTTTCACTTTCTCCTTGAGACTCGCGACGCTGCCGGTCTTGTAGTCGATCAACTCGATCGCGTTGCCTTCGCTGCCGCCCACTGCATCGATGCGGTCGATGATGCCGCGCAGTTCGGTGCCCTCCATCGCGGCCGGCCGGGTGCTGACGTCGTCTTCGCCGCGCAGCCAGCTCGCGCCGGCGGCGTCGCGCCGATGCAGCCAGGCCACGTAGCGCGGAGCGAAGCTGGCGAACGACGCGGCGAATGGCAGGAACGCGGCTTCGCCGACGCCGTCTGTCGCCTGGCTCGCGGCGGCCAGGCTCATCAGTCGCGCGATCTCGATCTCGCTCGCGTCGGGCCTCTCACGGCTGCGGTGGAATTCGAACAGCACCGCATGCAACCAGGTGCCGTAGTCGCGCTTCTCGATCTCGCGCTCGAGCTCGTCGTCTTCGCGCAGGCGCAGCATGTTCAGCGCGAAGAAGCGGTACGGGCAGGCGCGCAACGCTTCGCAGGCGCTGGCCGACACCCGCACCGGCAGCAGGCTCGGCGCGCTCGGCGCGCTCATGTGGATGGGCGTCGGAACGAGCTGCAGTTCAATGCGCGGATCGCGCCACATCGCCAAAGCCTGACCGCGAATCGCGAGCGCCGACGCGAGGCGCTCGATCAGCGGGCTGTCGGCCATCGGATCGGCGCCGTCGACACGGCGGCGCATGAACGTGACCTGCGGCGCGGCCAGCACTTGCGCAAACGCAAGCAATTCGGCGGTGCGGCGCTGCGCCGAGGTGGGTAGGCCCAGCGCACCCGCCTGAGCGTCGCTGAGAAGCGAGCCCGTTGCGGGCGCTGCGCCGAGGCGCCTGTCATCGGCGCCCGCAAAAACGATCGCGGCGAACGGCCGCAACATCGCTCGCGGGAGCGGCGTGATGACCACCTGGGCCGGTGCGTCATGCGTGGCGGTGGGCAGGAAGATCGCTTGCTCCAGCACGGCGTCGACCCAACCCCGGAATTCATCGAAGCCCATCGGCACCTGGGTTGCGCGGAGCCAGCCGGCGCCGGCGGGCACCGCGCCGGGCCCAATACGCAGCGCCGCGACCACCTGCCGGCCGGCATCGTCGGCTTGCAGCAAATCCAGCGAGCCGCAATCGCGCAGCGCCGCCGCCAGAGCAACCAGCCACCGGTCCAGCGGCTGCCGCCGGACGATCGACAACTCGTTCAACACGGCGCGGGCCGACGCCCACAGACGCGCGGCCAGTGGCTCGAGGGGAGTCCGCTCCAGCGCCGCCGCGCGCGCGACCGAGCCGCGTCGGCAGGCCGCCTCGAGCGACGACAGCGCCGCGCCATCGTCGACACGCGTCCAGGCGGTGCCCGCCTTCAGCCAGTCGAGCAGCGCATCGGTCGTCGCATCGGCGCGCGCCGCCTGCAGCAGGGTCATCACCTGCGCGGCAGCACGGGTGGTCGAGAGCTTCCAGCCGGTTTCATCGAGCAGCTGCAGCGCGTCACGTTCGAGCAGCGCGCGCACGCGACGCACCAGGACGCGGTCTTGCGCGATCAGGCCGACCGGCACCTCGCTGCGCTGCACATGCACCAGCACCTGGGCGGCGGCGCATTGAGCCTCATGCTCGAAGCCATCGCAGACGGCGAGCGCCGGCACGCGGTTCGACGCCAGCGCAGAGAACGGGGCGTCCGGCGGCGCGTCGGTGTCGATCAGCAGGCAGGGCGCGGCGCTGTCGAGCATCAGGCGCGTCGTCAGCGCTTCGGGGCCGCCCGCCTGCACCGCGATCCATGCCGACGGCCGAAGCGCGAACAGCCGGTCGGACGCCGGCGGCGGCGCGAGACTCGCCCATTCGACCGCGATCCGCGCCAGCAAGCGCTCGGTGGCGCCCGGACCGGAGATCGGCGCCAGCGCCGCGCGTGCCCGTTCCCAGTGGGCGAGGCGTTCGCCGGCGGGCATCGCGAACGCCGCCCGCACGAGCGCCTGCGCGGTGTTCACGAGCGCGCGGGTCGCCTGATCGAAGCTGCGCCGATCGCGCCCCGCCCAGGCCGCACCCCAGGGCCGCGAGCGCAGCAAAGCCGCCGCGTTCAGCGCGTCGGTGGTCGCATCGAAGCTGATCTGGTCCGGCTGCGCCGGCACCGTCGGACCAAGGCTCGCCGCGAGCGTCTTGGTGGTCTCGATGCGCGGCGTCCAGCCGTCCGACCGGGCGAATGCAAGGCGCGCCAGCGGCAGAAGTTGCGCAAAGGGCAGCAGCACCACCGCGTCGCGCAAGGCGAGACCCTCGGCCTGTGCCCAGCGAACGATGGCACGGGCAATTGCATCCCAGCTCCGCCCATCGCCGGCGGCGTGTTCAAAGGTCGACCGCACTGGCGTTGCCATAGGGAAGTAGCCGGGCTGGAGCGCGGCCCCAGCCGCCGTGATGCTTGGGGCTTTGTGTCAGAATCATTGTGCCTTGCCACCCATCTCACGCGGTGCAACCTGAAAGACCGACCATGAGCAGCGAACTGATCAAGCACACATCCGACGCGACGTTC
>JANMAW010000077.1:0-2884 GCA_031360005.1 Rhizobacter sp. | reverse complement strand
GCTGTACTTCATGCCTTCGGTGCCCATCGCCATGCCGTCGCTGATCGTCGGCGTGCCGAAGATCTGCGCATTGCCGCCGGCCGCCTCGATGCCGGCCACCGCCGCGTCGGCAAGCTTTTGCAACCCGGAATTGCACGGCGTGATGGTCGAGTGGCCGTTCGCGACGCCGATCATCGGCTTCCTGAAGTCGCCTTCCTCGTAGCCCATTGCGTAATACATCGAACGGTTGGGTGCGCGCGCGACGCCTTCGGTGATGTTCGCGGAACGCCGGTTGATCTTGCGGGCATCGGTCATGTCGGGTCTCCTGTCGTCATTGCAGAGTATGGGTCGCGCTGAAGGCTTCGTCCAATAGATATCAAGCGGCCATTTGATATGCTCTGCATATGACAGAACGCAGCACGCGTCTGCCCGACCCGGGCATCGAGTTGCGCAGCTGGCGCCAGTTCCTGGTGCTGGCCCAGACGCTGCATTTCGGCCGCGCGGCGCAGCTGCTGCACATCACGCAGCCGCCGCTGTCGCTCGCGATCCAGCAGCTCGAGCGGCGCCTCGGCGCGGCGCTGTTCGAGCGCACGCGCCGCAGCGTCGCGCTGACGCCGGTCGGCGCGCTGATGGTCGAGCCGGTGCGGCAGTTGCTGCAGCAGGCCGCGGCGTTGCAGCTGCGCTCGCGCGACGCGGTGGCCGGCGAGGCCGGTCGCGTGCGACTGGGCTTCATCTCGACGGTCGGCTTCGGCCCGCTGCCGATGTGGGTGCGCGAGTTTCGCGAAAGGCACCCCGGCATCGCGATCGAGCTGATCGAGGCGACCAGCGACGCGCAGCTGAAGGCCTTCGAGCGCGGCGAGATCGACGCCGGCTTCATGCTGCATGCGCCCGGCCTGTTGCCCGATGCACCCGACGGGCGGGTTCTTGCGAGCCACGGGCGCTTGCAGCGGCTGTCGCTCGGCGTCGAGCCGCTCGTGCTCGCGCTGCCCGATGCAGTGCCATGGGCGGCGGAGCGGCGCCTGCGCGTGGCCGACGTGCTGGCGCATCCGCTGGTGATCTTCCCGCGGTCGGCGACGCCGTCGATCTACGACGCCGTTCTGGCGTTCTACCACCGGCAGGGCGTGACGCCAGCGATCGCGCAGGAAGCCACGCAGATGCAGACGATCGTCAACCTCGTCTCGGCGGGCCTCGGGCTGGCGCTGGTGCCGCGCACGGTCACGCAGCTGCAACGCCCGGGCGTGCTGTATCGGCCGCTGCCGGGAGCGCTCGCCGCGGTCGCGCCGCAATGCGAGACCAGCCTGGTCTGGCCGGTCGACGCTGCGCCGGTGGTGACGCGCTTCGTCGAATTCGTGCGCGGATTGCTGCCGACGCTGACGAAGCCGGCGCGCAAGCCGCTGCGGTATCGTTCGCGCTGATTCCTCTGCACCCCCCCGACTGCCCATGCTCGCCTACCCTCAAATCGACCCGGTCGCGTTGCAGCTGGGGCCCGTCGCGATCCACTGGTATGGCCTCACCTACCTCGTCGCTTTCGGGCTGTTCATCTGGCTCGGCGCCATGCGGGTGCGGCTCGTGCAGTTCGCAACGCGCGGATGGACGCGCCGCGACGTCGAAGACCTGCTGTTCTACGGCGTTCTCGGTGTGGTGGTCGGTGGCCGGCTCGGCTACGTGCTGTTCTACAAGCCCGGCTACTACGCGTCGAACCCGCTCGAGATATTTGCCGTCTGGAAAGGCGGCATGTCGTTTCACGGCGGTCTGCTCGGCGTGCTTGCGGCGATGGCGCTGTTCGCGCGCACGCGCGGGCGCCAGTTTCTCGACGTGACCGACCTGATCGCGCCGTGCGTGCCCACCGGCCTGGCGTCGGGGCGTATCGGCAATTTCATCAATGGCGAACTGCCGGGGCGCCTGGCCGAACCGAGCCTGCCGTGGGGCATGGTCTATCCGAACGCCGGCCCGTATCCGCGCCACCCTTCGTCGCTATACCAATTCGCACTCGAAGGGTTGCTGCTGTTCGTGCTGCTGTGGTTCTATGCCAGCAAGCCACGCGGGCTCGGTCAGGTGTCCGGCGCGTTCCTGTTCGGCTACGGCGTGTTTCGCTTCATCGTCGAATACTTCCGCGAGCCCGACGACTTTCTCGGCCTGCTGGCGCTGAAGCTGAGCATGGGGCAGTGGCTGTGCGTGCCGATGATCCTGGGCGGCATCGCGATGTGGTTCTGGGGGCGGGGCCGCCAGCCGCGCTGACGCCGCCGCCGACGCCGGGACGACGCGGCAGCTCCCTCTAAAATCCGCGCATGCGTCAAATCTTCCTCGACACCGAAACCACCGGCCTGAGCCCCGACTCGGGCGACCGCATCATCGAGATCGGCTGCGTCGAAATGCTGAATCGCCGGCTGTCGGGACGCAAGCTCCATCTGTATGTCAATCCGCAGCGGCGCAGCCACGAAGACGCGGTCAAGATCCACGGCCTGACCGACGAGTTTCTGGCCGACAAGCCGCTGTTCGAAAGCGTCGCCGACGAACTGCTCGAGTTCGTCGAAGGTGCCGAGATCATCATCCACAACTCCGCCTTCGATGTCGGGTTCCTGGACGCGGAACTCAGGCGCCTGGGGCGGCCGAAGTTTCCGGGCTTCGTGGCGCAGGTCACTGACAGCCTGCTGATGGCCCGCGAGATGTTCCCGGGCAAGGCGAATTCGCTCGATGCGTTGTGCAAGCGTCTCGAGGTCGACAACTCGAACCGCGCATTGCACGGCGCGCTGCTCGACGCCGGGCTGCTCGCCGAGGTCTACATTCGCATGACGCGCGGCCAGAACTCGCTGGTCATCGACGCCGGCGACGCGGGTGCGGCACGCACGTCGCTCGAGGCCGTCGACTTCAGCCGGCTCGATCTGCGGGTCGTGGTGGCCGACGC
>JANMAW010000074.1:0-4228 GCA_031360005.1 Rhizobacter sp. | reverse complement strand
CGCCCGCCATCAGCCACCCACGCTTCACGACGCGCTGGTTTCGGCCGGGCGAACCTCGACCAGGCAGTCGTAGAACGCGGGCGCACGGCCGATGTCGGTGAGCTGCTGGTGCGTCAGCTCGTTGACATTGGTGCCGTCGGCGCCGAGCTTGCGCCACCAGACGCCCAGGCCGTTGACGACGCCGGGTCGGGCGCGCTGGTTGACGACGGCCCTGCACAGCGTGCTGCCGCGTTCGTTGAACACCCGCACCATCTGGCCGCTGACGACGCCGCGGCCGCGCGCGTCGGCCGCATGAATCTCGAGCACCGGCTCACCTTCGATGTCGCGCAGGCTCTTCACGTTGACGAAGCTCGAATTCAGGAAGTTGCGCGCCGGCGGCGAGATCATCGCCAGCGGGTAGCGCCGGGCGAGTTCGGGAGCGCTCGCCGCGCACTCGTAGTTGGACACGTGGTCGGGGACGCCGAAGGCGGGCGAGTCGATCACGCACCGGCCACTCGGTGTCGGGAAGTTGCCTTCGGCCAATGGCGCATCGGCGATCGGCAGCTTGTACCAGCCGTGCTCGCGCAGCGCGTCGAAGTCGACCTCGGGCGTGAACGCGGTACGGGCGAGCGTCTCGTCGCTGTCGGCGAAACACGGCTCGTCGTACCCCATCTGGGCCGCGAGCTCGCGAAAGATCTGCGTGTTCGGCTTGGCCTCGCCGAGCGGTGCGACCGCGGGCTCGTTGATCATCACGTACGTGTGGCCATAGCTCGTGTGCACGTCGAGGTGCTCGAGCTGCGTTGTCGCGGGCAGCACGTAGTCGGCCAGATCGGCGGTGTCGGTCATGAAGTGTTCGAGCACCACGGTGAACAGGTCTTCGCGCGCGAAGCCGCGCGCGACCTTCGGCGATTCGGGCGCGACCGCGACCGGATTGCTGTTGTAGACGATCAGCGCCTCGATCTTCGGGCCGAACGCCGAACCATCGGGCAGCACGTCGTCGCCCGTGCGCAGCAGGTCATCACCGATGGTGCTCATGTTGATCGTGCGCGGCGGGCGCCGTTTGCCATCCGGCCCGACGCGGAGGTCGGGCCGCTGCAGCGCCGCATCGTTGCGCACGCCCTTGAACCAGCCCGAGCTCGACAGCAGCAGCCCGCCGGCGCGGTGCCGCCACGCGCCCGTCAGGCACGGCAGCAGCGCGATCAAGCGGGTTGCGTTGCCGCCGCCGCGCACCCGCTGCATGCCGTAGTTCAGGCGGATCGCCGCCGGGCGCGTGATGCCGTAGTCACGCGCCAGTGCGCGCACTTCGTCGGCGCCGATGCCGCAGACCTGCGCGACCCGTTCCGGCGGCCACTGCAACGCGCGCTCACGCAGCTTGGGCCAACCGGCGGCATCGACGTGGCGCCCGATGTAGTCGTGGTCAAGCCAGTCGTTGCTGATCAGCTCGTGCATCACGCCGAGCGCGAGCGCGCCGTCGGTTCCGGGCAGCAGCGCGATGTGCTGGTGGCATTTGTCGGCGGTTTCGGTGCGGCGCGGATCGATGCAGATCAGCTTCGCGCCATTGCGCTTCGCGGCCTGCGCGAAGGTCCAGAAATGCAGGTTCGACGCGATCGAGTTGCTGCCCCAGATCAGGATCAGCCGGCTCTCGGCATAGAACTCGAGGTGCATGCCGATCTTGGCGCCGTAGGTCGCAGCCAGCGCCTCGCCGCCGGCAGTCGAGCAGATCGTGCGGTCGAGCAGCGAGGCGCCGAGCCGGTGGAAGAAGCGCGCGGCCATGCTCTCGCCCTGCACCAGGCCCATCGTGCCGGCGTAGCTGTAGGGCACGATGGCCTGCGCCGCATCCGGACCACGCGCGACGATCGTCGTCAATCTTGCGGCGATGTCGGCGATCGCCTCGGCCCAGCTCAGCCGGATGAATTGCCCGCTGCCCTTGGGCCCGCTGCGCCGCATCGGGTACAGGACCCGCTCGGCGTGATAGGTGCGTTCCGGGTAGCGCGACACCTTCGTGCACAGCGCGCCATGGGTCGGCGGGTGGGCGGGGTCGCCCTGCACCTTGATCGCGCGGCCGTCCTGAACCGTGACGCGGATCGCGCAAGTATCCGGGCAGTCGTGCGGACACGCCGCACGAACGGTGGTCGTCGTCATGGATCAACTATTGCACACACACGCGCCGGCCGCCCGGCTCGGCAGGTAAACTGTTTTCACCCTCAGGTGATCGGCCGGAACCGCGCGAAAGACGTTCGCGCGCCGCGTCGTGGAGACACACCATGCGCATGATCGAATCCATCCTCGCCGACGCGGCGTCCATCGCCGCGGTGCGTCGCGACATTCACGCCCATCCCGAACTGTGCTTCCAGGAAAAGCGCACCTCCGACGTGATCGCCCGGCAGCTCACCGACTGGGGCATCCCGATCCATCGGGGCATGGGGACGACGGGCGTCGTGGCGATCCTCAAGAGCGGCACCAGCTCGCGCGCCGTCGGCCTGCGTGCCGACATCGACGCACTGCCGATGACCGAGCACAACACCTTCGCCCACGCCAGCCGGCACGCAGGCAGGATGCACGCTTGTGGCCACGACGGCCACACCGCGATGCTGCTGGCTGCGGCCAAGCACCTGAGCAAGCACCGCAACTACGACGGCACGGTGTACCTGGTGTTCCAGCCGGCCGAAGAAGGCGGCGGCGGCGCGCGCGAGATGATCAACGACGGCCTGTTCGGGAAGTTCCCGATGGAGGCGATTTTCGGCGCGCACAACTGGCCGGGCATGGCGGTCGGCCAGTTCGCGCTGAAGAGCGGGCCGTGCTTCGCGAGCAGCAACGAGTTCAGGATCACGATCCACGGCAAGGGCTCGCACGCGGCGATGCCGCACCTCGGCGTCGACCCGGTGCCGGTGGCCTGCCAGCTGGTGCAGGCGTTCCAGACCATCATCAGCCGCAACAAGCGCCCGATCGACGCCGGCGTGATCTCGGTGACGATGATCCACACCGGCGAGGCCACGAACGTCGTGCCGGACAGCTGCGAGATCCAGGGCACGGTGCGCACCTTCACGCTCGAAGTTCTCGACCTGATCGAGCGGCGCATGAAAGAGATCACCGAGCACACCTGCGCGGCATTCGACACGCGCTGCGAGTTCGCATTCAAGCGCAACTACCCGCCGACCATCAACCACGCGGCCGAGACCGAGTTCGCGCGGCAGGTGATGGGCGAACTGGTCGGCGCCGAGAACGTGCGGGAATTCGAGCCGACGATGGGCGCCGAAGACTTCAGCTTTTTCCTGCTGCAGAAGCCCGGCTGCTACTTCCTGATCGGCAACGGCGACGGCAGCCACCGCATCGGCGGCCACGGCATGGGGCCGTGCATGCTGCACAACCCGAGCTACGACTTCAACGACGATCTGATCCCGCTCGGCGCGACGCTGTGGGTCAACCTGGCCGAGAAGTGGTTGAACACCGCGCGACCGGTGATGCCGTGACGGGGCCGGGCGCCGGGCCGCCCCGCGCTCGCCCGCGCGCCGCAGGAGGGCCGCCCTCCGCATCCGGCGCACGAGGGGCTCGGCATTTCTCGCAGAGCTACCGGGAGGCACGCGAAAAGTTCCTCGCCGCCGCCGACGCCGGCGGGCTCGATCCGGTCGAGCATCCGCACCCGATGCTCGGCCGCGACGGCGAGGCCCTCGCGATGGACGTGGTGCTCGACGGCCGCGCCGATGCCGGTTCGCTGCTGATCATCAGCAGCGCCTGCCACGGCGTCGAAGGCTTCTGCGGGTCGGGCGTGCAGACCGCGCTGCTGCACGACACCGCGTGGCGCAGCGCCGCGGCCGATGCCGGCGTCGCGGTGCTGTACATCCACGCCCTCAACCCCTACGGCTTTTCGTGGTTGCGCCGCGCGACGCATGAAAACGTCGACCTGAACCGCAACTTCCTCGACTTCAGTCAGCCGCTGCCGCGCAACCCCGGATACGACGAACTGGCAAGCCTGATCGTGCCCGCGACCTGGCCACCCTCCGCCGCGGCGAACGCGGTGACGCAACGCTATGCGCGGGAACACGGCCTGGCCGCGCTGCAGGAAGTGGTGACCGGGGGCCAGTACGAACATCCGCAAGGCATCTATTACGGCGGGCACGACCCGACCTGGAGCCGGATCACGTTGCGTCATGTGCTGCAGCAGCACGCCACGCGCTGCGCGCGGCTGGGCTGGATCGACCTGCACACCGGCCTCGGGCCGGCCGGCGTCGGCGAGCGCATCTTTGCCTGC
>JANMAW010000024.1:0-5799 GCA_031360005.1 Rhizobacter sp. | reverse complement strand
GCACGCCCAGGCGCTGTGCGAGCGACGCGGGCTCGCTCTTCCACTCGACGCCGAAGCGCTCGAGCAATGCCTGTAGCGGCAGGTCGTCGGTGCCGTGCACCCAGGCGGCCAGCTCGGGCGCGAACGAACGCCCGCCGACCTGCTGCAGTGCCGCCGCGATATGCGTCTCGGCGATCGGCCCGCCGCGGCTGTTGGCCCAGAGCCTGCGCATCACGTCGTCGAGCGTGCCCCGGCCTTCGGCACGCAGCGTCAGATCGAGCGCCAGCGCGACCAGCGAGCCCTTGGTGTAGTAGCTGATGGTCGCGTTCGGCGTGTTCTCGTCGCTGCGGTAGTACTTGACCCAGGCGTCGAAACTCGCCTGCGCGACGCTTTGCAGCCCGCGGCCCGGCGTTGCCAGCACGCCGCTGAGCGTGCGCGCCAGCAGCCTGAGGTAGCGGCCCGCGTCGATCAACCCGGTGCGCAGCAGAAAGGCATCGTCGTAGTACGAGGTGAAGCCCTCGAAGAACCACAGCAGCTCGGTGTAGTTCTCGCGGGTGTAGTCGTAGCGCGCGAATTCGGCCGGCCGCAGGCGCTTGACGTTCCAGGTGTGGAAGTACTCGTGGCTGATCAGGCCGAGCAGGTTCGCGTAGCCGTCGCTGGTCTCGGCCCTGCCCGTTTGCGGCATGTCTCGCCGCGGCGAGATCAGCGCGGTGCTGGCCCGGTGCTCGAGCCCGCCATGACCCTCTTCGACGAGGTTGTGCAGGAACACGTAGCGCTCGAACGGCGGCCGCGACGCTGCCGTGCCGCGCCGGCGCGACGGCGTGCCGTGCCAGAACGCGATCTGCGCCTCGCAGATGCGTTTCGCGTCGGCGAGCAGGCGAGTGCCGTCGAAATCGGGCAGTGCGCCTGCGACCACGTAGTCGTGCGGCACCCCGTGGGCCTCAAAGCGGCCGCGCCAGAAGCGGCCCAACTCGAACGGATGGTCGACGAGCTCGTCGTAGTCGGCGCTCTCGTAGCTGCCGCGCCCGGCGGCATCGACCTTGAGCGCGCGCATCGCGGTCGCGACCTGCCAGCCGCCCGGCAGCGTGCGCAGCTCGATGCGGTGCGGCTCGGGCTCGCGGCCCTCGACGCGCAGGCACAGCGAGCTGCCGTTGAAGAAGCCGCGTTGCGCGTCGAGAAATGCGGCGCGCACCGACGTGTCGAACGCGTAGACGAAGTAGCTGACGACGAGCGCCGCACGCCCGTCGCATCGCGCGAGCCAGCTCGCCTTGTCGAGTTGCTGCAGCGCCAGCTCGCGCGTGCCCTGCGTCGCGCGCACCCCTGACAGGTGGCGCGCGAACTCGCGCACCAGGTAGCTGCCGGGGATCCAGACCGGCAGGCTCAGGCGCTGTTCGGCAGCGGGGCGTGCCACCGTGAGCGTGACGCGGAACAGGTGGGCATGCGCCTGCGCCACGTCGATTCGGTAGGTGATCATCGGAAGGTAAGGTTCAACTGCCGGCGGCGCCGACGAAGCGGCTCAGGCGCGCGAACACGCTGACGCGAAAGCGCAAGGAGCCCGGATTGTCACCGCTCGCGGCGCGGACGCGCTTGCCGGCGCAAGGGTGGTCCCGTCGCGATCTTCGGGCGTCTGCGCAGTTTCGATTGGCTCGCGCGATGACAAGACCTTCGCCACCGCTGACAATGGGATCGGAAATGCCGAGGGTGCTTGGGGTCTCAGACCGATCGCCCCCCGGCCCGGCGCTGAACGTCGACATCGACGCTGACAACACAAAGGCAACGCATGGACGCCCTGATCCTCTCCCGCATGCAGTTCGCGGCCAACATCACGTTCCACATCCTGTTCCCGACGATCAGCATCGGGCTGGCCTGGTTGCTGCTGTTCTTCCGCCTGCGCTGGCTGAAGACGCGCAACGACCCGGACAAGGCCGTTGCGCAGGGCTGGCTCGACGCCTACCGCTTCTGGACCAAGGTGTTCGCGCTGACCTTCGCGCTCGGCGTTGTCAGCGGCATCACGATGAGCTTCCAGTTCGGCACCAACTGGCCCGGCTTCATGGAGCGCGCGGGCAACGTCGCCGGGCCGCTGCTGGGCTACGAGGTGCTGACGGCGTTCTTCCTCGAAGCCGGCTTCCTCGGCATCATGCTGTTCGGCCACGGCAAGGTCAGCGAACGCGTGCACCTGATGTCGACCGCGCTGGTCGCCTTCGGCACCACGCTGTCGGCATTCTGGATCCTCGCGCTGAACTCGTGGATGCAGACCCCCACCGGCCACGAAGTCGTCGACGGGGTCTACCACGTGAAAAGCTGGATCGCGGTGATCTTCAACCCCTCGTTCCCGTATCGCCTGATGCACGTGCTGCTGGCGTCGGCACTGACCTGCGCGTTCCTGCTCACGGGGTTGTCGGCCTGGCAGGTGCTGCGCCGCGTCGGCCAGCGCTCGGCACCGCGCGTGATGCGCGTCGGGCTCACGCTCGCGGCACTGCTGATCCCGGTGCAGATCTTCGTCGGCGACCTGCACGGCCTGAACACGCTCGAACACCAGCCGGCGAAGATCGCCGCGATGGAAGGCGTGTGGAACACCGAACGCGGCGCGCCGCTGCTGCTGTTCGCCGTTCCCGACCAGGCGACGCGCAGCAACCTCTTCGAGATCAAGGTGCCGAAGCTGGCGAGCCTGATCCTGACCCACGAGCTCGACGGCGAGATCAGGGGCCTGAACTCGTTCGGCGACGCGCACCCGCCGCCGCTGCCGCTGTTCTTTGCGTTCCGCGTCATGGTCGGCATGGGGGTGCTGATGCTGGCTGTCAGCTGGGTCGGCTGGTGGATGTACCGGCGCGCGAAGTGGCAGCCGGACGCGCTGCCGCGTGCGTTGCTGTGGCTGTTCGCGGCCCTTACCTTCTCCGGATGGGTGGCCACGGTCGCCGGCTGGTGGGTGACCGAGATCGGCCGCCAGCCCTTCATCATCTACGGCGCGCTGCGCACCGCCGACGTCGTCACGAAGCTTCCGTCGTCGATGATCGGGCTGACGCTGGCGCTGTACATCGCGCTGTATCTGGCGTTGATCGTCGCCTACGTGACGGTGCTGAAGTACATGGCCGAGAAGCCCGATGAGGTGTTGGCGCTCGACGCCGTCGAGCAGTCCGTGACGCCGGCCGGTGCAAGCACGTCGCCGGTGCTGCCGGCGGGGAGCGCCGCATGAACTTCATGACGTTCGACACCGCGCTGCCGGTGATCTTCATGGCGCTGATGGGCGTCTCGATGCTGGTCTACGTCGTCAGCGACGGCTACGACCTCGGCGTAGGCATGCTGATGCACCGCGCCACCGACGCCGAGAAGGACGTGATGATCGCGTCGATCGGCCCGTTCTGGGACGCCAACGAAACCTGGCTGGTGCTCGGGGTGGGGATTCTGCTGGTCGCGTTCCCGCGGGCCCACGGCGTCGTGCTTGGCGAGCTCTACCTGCCGGTCGCGCTGATGCTGATCGCGCTGACGCTGCGCGGCGTGGCGTTCGACTTTCGCGTGAAGGCCAAGGACACCCACAAGCGAACCTGGGACCTCCTGTTCTTCGCCGGCTCGACGCTCGCGTCGGTCTCGCAGGGCTGGATGCTCGGTCGCTACGTCAGCGGCTTCGGCAGCGGCTGGAACTACCCGCTGTTCGCGGCCGCGATTGCGCTTGCGCTGCCGATGGCCTATGTGCTGATGGGCGCCACCTGGCTGGTGATGAAAACCGAAGGCGCGCTGCAGGAGCGCGCGATCGGCTGGGCCAGGATCGCGTGGGCGCCGATGGTGGTTGGCCTGGTGCTGATCTCGATGGCCACGCCCTGGGTCAGCGCAACCGTGCGCGAGCGCTGGTTCGTGCTGCCCGAGATGATCGCGTTGATGGCGATCCCGTTGATGACCGGCATTGCATTGCTTGCCGTGCGCGGACTGCTGAATACCCGGGCGGTGCGCGGGCCGGTGTGCTGGCTGCCGTTCGTGCTGCTGATCGTCGTGTTCGTGCTCGGCTTTCTCGGCCTGGCCTACAGCATCTACCCGTTCGTCGTGATCGACCGGATGACGATCTGGCAGGCCGCAAGCAGCCCCGCGGCGCTGAAGGTGATCCTGGTCGGCGTGTGCATCTCGGTGCCGGCGATCGCCGGCTACACGGTGTTCTCGTACCGCGTGTTCCGCGGCAAGACGGGGGAGTTGAAGTACGCCTGAACCGCACCCGAAACCGGGCGCTTGCAAGCGCTCGGTCCTTCGGCAGGCGAGAGACGTGATGCGTGAACCGCACCCAGCCCGAGCGCTTGCAAGCGCTCGGTCCTTCGGCAGGCGAGAAACAGTGCGCAGGCACTGTTTCTCGTCCGGCCTCAGCCCTTGCTGCGGCTGGCGACGAGCTGCTTTTCGACCTGATCGGGGGGCAGCGCGCCGGGAACGCGCTTGCCGTCCTCGAACACCAGCGCGGGGGTGCCGTTGACGCGGTGCTTCTTGCCCAGCGCCACGTTGCGCTGCAGCGCCGCTGTGTCGCAGGCGCCCATGCTGCGCGCCGGCGCGGTGCCGTGGATCATCCAGTCGCGCCACGCCGCGGAGTTGTCTTTCGCGCACCAGATGTTGCGCGACTTCTCGGGCGAATCGCCGCCGAGGATCGGGAACAGGAAGGTGTAGACCGTCACGTCCTTGACCTGCTGCATCTCGATCTCGAACTTCTTGCAATAGCCGCAGTTCGGGTCGGCGAACACCACCAGCCGGCGCGCGCCCGTTCCCTGCTTCCAGACGATCGCATCCTTCAGCGGCAGCGTCGCGAAGTCGATCGCGCTGACCTTGTCGATGCGCGCCTGGGTCAGGTTGGCGCGGCTCTTCGTCTCGATCAGCGTGCCTTCGATCAGATGGTCGCCGCGCTCGTCGGTGTACAGGATGTCGGTGCCCATGCGGAGCTCATACAGACCGGGGATCGCGGTCTTGGTGACTTCGTCGATCTTGGGGAAGTCGGGCAAGCGCTCGGCCAGGTTTTTGCGGATCAGCGCCTCTTGCGCGAACGCGGCATGGGCGAACGTCGCGGCCAGGGCCATGGCCATCGCGGAGCGCAGCAGCGTTTTCATGTTCATCCTTCAGGGGTTCGATCGGTGCTCAGGAATCCAGCGCCCGGGCAGTCAGCCAGCGCTTGAGCGGTGAGAGGTGGTTGACCAGAGTCAGCCCGCGGTTGCGAAGTTCCCGCGCCAGCGGCGTCTCGTGTGAAAAAAGCCGCAGCAGCCCGTCGGTGAGCTGGCCCATCGCCCAGGTCGGGGTGAGACGCTGGCGGGCATAGCGGCGCAACAGCCTCTCGTCACCGAGCGCGCGCCACGGCTCGCGCTGTGCGATGACCTGCACCAGCGCGGCGACGTCGGCGAGGCCGAGGTTCAGGCCCTGCCCCGCCAGCGGATGCACGACGTGCGCCGCATCCCCCAGCAGCACCCAGCCGGGGCCGCACCAGGCGCTCGCATTCGCATGCATCAGCGGCCACGCCGCGCGCTTCGACACGAGCTTCAGTTCGCCGGCCTCGCCTGCGGTGGCCTGCTGCAGCGCCTGCTCGAACGCGACGGCGTCGAGCGCCAGCAATTCGTGTGCACGTGCGTTCGGCAGCGACCAGACCAGTGCATGCGAGTGGCCGGGCTGCGGCGCGTCGAACGGCAGCAGCGCCAGCACGTCGGGCGAGCGAAACCACTGCCGCGCGATGCCCCGATGCGCATGCGTGCTGGTGAGCCGCGCGGCGATGGCCTGATGGCCATAGTCGTGGCGCTCGAATCCGACACCCAGCGCCTCGCGCGTGGCCGAGGCCTTGCCTTCGCACAGCGCGGTCAGCGCTGCGCG